>URCT01000134.1 GCA_900546385.1 uncultured Eubacteriales bacterium
GCGAAAAGGTGCAGGATGTGCTTTCCGCCGGAACGCACGGCTCGACCTTCGGCGGAAACCCGGTTGCGGCGGCTGCGGCAAATTATGTACTCGATACAGTGAACAACGAGAACTTCTTGGGCGAGGTTTTGGCAAAGGGCGATTTTATCCGCCGCAAAATCCGCGATTTCGGCTGCCCGGTCGTCAAAGACGTGCGCGGCAAGGGGCTTATGATCGGCGTGCAGGTTGGCTGTGATCCGCATATGATTGCGGAAACCGCCATTGAAGCAGGGCTCATCGTGCTCACCGCCGGAAAGGACGTTGTCCGTTTGCTGCCGCCGCTCACCATTACCGATGCCGAAATCGACACGGGACTCAAACTGTTCAAGCGTGTGCTTTCATAGTATTAAGCGCACACCGCAAGGCAAAAAGGAAAGGGACTACCGATGAAAAAAGATTTACTCAAAATGAGCGACCTTGACAAGGACGAATTGCTTGCGCTCATTGAGCTTGCACAAAAATTAAAATACGAGAAACAGCATGGCATTGCTCATGAGCTGTTAAAAGGCAAAACGCTTGGCATGATCTTTGAAAAATCGTCCACGCGCACCCGTGTGTCGTTTGAAGCCGGTATCTATCAGCTTGGCGGCCTTGGGCTGTTCCTTTCCTCGAAGGATACCCAGCTCGGTCGCGGCGAGCCGATCCGCGACACGGCGCGTGTGCTGTCGCGCTATGTGGACGGCATTATGATCCGCACGTTCGGACAGGAGATCGTTGAGGAGCTTGCCAAATATGCTTCTGTTCCGGTCATCAACGCGCTGACCGATTATGCGCATCCGTGCCAGGTGCTTGCGGATTTGCTCACCATCAAGGAGCATAAAGGCGGCTTTGAGGGACGTAAGATGTGCTATATCGGCGACGGCAACAACATGGCAAATTCACTGATCGTCGGCGGCCTGCTTTCCGGCATGGACGTGGCGATTGCTACACCGGCCGGCTATCAGCCGCACCCGGAGGTGCTAAGATTTGCCGAAAGCTATGGAAACAAATTCACGCTGACCGATAACATTTTCGAGGCCGCCGAAGACGCCGACGCGCTCTTCACCGATGTGTGGTCGAGCATGGGCATGGAAGCGGAGATCGAAAAACGCAAGCAGATTTTTGCCGGCTATCAGATTAACGCGGAGCTTATGAAAAAAGCCAAAAAGGACGCGATGGTGCAGCATTGCCTGCCGGCGCACCGCGGCGAAGAAATCACCGACGAGGTGTTCGAAGCGCACGCTGCCGAAATCTTCGACGAAGCCGAAAACCGGCTGCACGCGCAAAAGGCCGTGATGGCCACGCTCATGAGCCGGTAAAACAAAAGTCTATATGGCTTTTCGGCGTGAGGCGCGAGCGTACAAACCTGCCAGCGTGTCGTAAAACGAAGTTTTGCGGCACACGAAAAGAGCCGTCTGTTAAAAGCAGACGGCTCTTTGCTGTTATACGAATTGGAATCAAGCGTCTTTCCCGTAACGGTCTTTCAGCATGTTGCGAAGAACCTTGATGGCAAAAGCGGCTTCTTCGATTTCAAAGTCTTTGCCGAAATGGCGAAGCTCTAACTCCATGTTGTAGTAACCGGCATAGCCGATTTCATCGAGCGCGTCAAATACGTCCTTCCAGTCGATGGTGCCGGTGAGCGGCGTTTTGTGTTGGTCGGTGAGGGTGTCGTTGTCGTTTAAGTGCAGCGCAACAAGATTTTGACCGGCAAGACGGATGACATCGCCCGGCTTCGGGTTGCCGAAACGCATGGCCTTGTTGGAATGTCCGGTATCCACACAAATTTTGAAGTACTCTGCAAAATCCTCTGCCGCGGAAACACGGTTGTAGGACATGAGAAATTCGTTGATCTGCCCGAAAAAGTCGCAGCACGCAAAGCGAACCGCGTCGCCGAAGGTTTCGGACGCAATGATAACGCCGTATTCCTTGGCAAACGGCAGCATACGCGTGAACATATCGAAGTTGAGGTCGCGCATCTTTTTCGGATCGGCCTCAGGCCCCATGTAAATGGTGGTGACCGAATGCACCACGCAGAATTTTGCACCGAGCGCGGCGGTCGCCATGCAGTCAATGCGGCTGTTGGCAATCAGATTGTCGTCCTCTTCGGGAATGTCCTTGAAGCCTTGGATTCGGCCGTGCGTCTGGCAGATTTCAAGGCCGATCTCGTCGGCAACCTCTTTTAAGTGCCGATAGTATTCCAAAATGGTACCATCGTCCTCGCCGTAAATGTCGTGCGGCCGCTTGCGGTCGTTGTCGCACAGGTTGAAATCCACCGCGTCCGCACCGATGCGCTTGGCAATGCGAAGAGCTTCTTCATCGCCGAACTTGTTTTGGAAAAGACCGATGGAAATGCTGACTTTTCTCATGCTTTTTACTCCTTTTTTCAAAAAATGTGCTTTTCAAAATTCAAAATAAACTCGATGATAAACACGCAGCTCCAGCTGAAATGGTTGCAATATTGGCCTTTTTCGGCCTTGGCGTCATAATTTTCGTAAATGTGCTCCTTGTCTTTGGCACACATGGAAAGAATCGACGCTTTGATTTGGTCTGCCACCGCAAAGCCGTAGTTTTTAAGGCCTTTTGCAGCAAAATATGCCACGTTTAACCACGTCGGGCCGCGCCAGTAATCGAGCGAATATTCCGGACTGTCGAAGGATACGGTCGGCATTTTTCCTTCAAATCTGGTCTCAGCGATTTTCGCCATCGCTTTTGCCTGTTCTTCGGAGGCGATGCCGATGTACAGCGGCATGAAAGATGCCGGTGAAAGCACGTCGGATATCTCGTGCGTTAGGCTGTTTGCGTCAGAATACCAACCGTTTTTGCCATCCCAAAGACGCTCGTTGATGCGTGCGCTCAGGCACTCTGCCTTGTCTGACCATGCTTTTGCTTCCTCCGGCAGATTCAGTTCGCTTGCCATATAGCAAAGCGACCGGTAGTTCATGACCATGAAGCAGTTGAGGTCGATGGCCCACATATCGACAATGTTTTTGTCCCAGCGCACCGCGTTGTCCCAACCGGATTCATAGCGCACATGAAGTTCATAATCCTTGCTGCCCTTGTCCTCGGAATCGTAGTGCAAAAGACCGTCTCTCATGCGGTTTTCCACCCAATAGGCTTCGTTTTTGACGAGCATGGGATAGACTTTTTGCAGAAATTCGAGGTTTTTATCCCGTTTGTAAACGATTTCGCACGCCCAACCGAGTACCGGCGGCTTGGAAAATTGATCGACAAGCGTTCCGTTTTCAAACATAACATCCGGGAACAGACCGTTCTCTTTTTGAAACTGCATAAAGCCGAGAAGCGCTTCGCGGGCAAGCGCGGTGTCCCAGCGCGAAACGCCGACCGCATGGAACGCGCTGTCCCAGTTCCATACGCCGGTAAAAGCGCCGGCCAAACCGGGAAGACTGCGCGCCGGGCTGATACAGCGATACGGACTCCATGGATGGCCATCGGCTTCATAAACGTTGTTCATGAGCGTGGTATAGGCAAGGTTCAATAAATGATTTTCGGTTTTGTCGGCACGCTTGTTTTGTGCAAGCCATTGTTCTTTGGATAAATACATTGGAAATACTCCCTTCGATGGCATCATTCTACCACAAAAGGCCTGCGATTGTCAAGGAAAAGATGGAAAAGAAGACAGATAAAATACGCTTGTCAAAATGGCTGTTTTGTGGTACAATAGATACGATATAAAACCAAAAACGCAGGAGAAGCCCATGAAAAAACTGACCGTTGGAATCCTTGCCCACGTCGATTCCGGAAAAACGACTCTTTCCGAAGCCCTTTTATACCTGTCGGGACGGTTACGCACCTTGGGACGTGTGGATAAAAAAGACGCGTTCCTTGACAATTTTGCCGTCGAACGCGAACGCGGTATCACCGTTTTTTCCAAACAGGCGGTTTTCACGGCGGAGGATACCGAAATAACGCTCATCGATACGCCCGGTCATGCGGATTTTTCGCCGGAGGCCGAACGGACGTTATGCGTGCTTGACGCGGCAATTTTGGTGATCAGTGCGTCGGACGGCGTGAACGGATATACGCGCACACTGTGGAAATACTTGGAACGACATGGTATACCGGTATACGTTTTTGTCAACAAAATCGACCTGCCGCACGCCGGGCGCGAGGTACTTCTTGCGGATATGCGCCGCGGCCTTTCGGACGCGTGTCTGGCGGCGGAAACCTTAGGCACGAACGAAGAAACGGCCGAGTGCGACGAACATCTGACCGAGGCGTTTTTGGCAGGACAGCCGTTAGCGAACGAGCAGATCGCCGCGGCGGTTGCCAAACGGCACATTTTCCCGGTCGTGTTCGGCGCGGCACTCAAAACCGAGGGCGTTGCGGAGCTTTTGCAAACCGTCCTTTCCTATGCGCCGCGCGTATCGTACCGGGCGGAATTCGGCGCACGGGTGTTCAAAATCACGCATACCGAGCGCGGCGAACGACTGACGCACATGAAAATCACCGGCGGTGCTTTGCGCGTGAAGGATGAGCTGCACGGCACGGATAGAACCGGAAATGCGTGGAACGAAAAAGCGGACGGCATCCGGATTTATTCCGGCGCACGCTATGAAACGGCCGAAACGGCGGAAGCCGGAACGGTTTGTGCGGTCACCGGGCTAACCCACACCTATTGCGGCGAAGGGCTTGGCTTTGAAAAGGCAGATTTTGCGCCGCTTGCCGAGCCGGTGCTGTCGTATGAAATGACCGTGCCGGAGGGCAAGGACGCACACGGCATTTACTTTTCGCTCAAGAAAGTAGAGGAAGAAGAACCGGTATACCGGTTTACCTTTCGTGAAGCCGAACGGTGCATTGGTGTGTCGGTGATGGGCGAGGTGCAGCTTGAAATTTTGGCGCGTATGATCGATGAGCGTTTCGGCTTTGTGCCGCAGTTTGAGACCGGCAAGATTTTATACCGCGAAACCATCGCCGATACCGTTGAGGGCGTGGGACATTACGAGCCGTTACGGCATTACAGCGAAGTGCATTTGATTCTCGAGCCGACCGAGCGCGGCAGTGGTCTGCACTTTGCAAGTGATGTGCCGGAAAGCGAGCTTGCGCGCAACTGGCAGCGGCTTGTCCTGACGCATCTTGCGGAAAAGACGCATCGCGGCGTGCTGACCGGTGCGCCGATCACCGACATGAAAATCACGCTTGCCGCCGGACGCGCCCACAAAAAGCACACCGAAGGCGGCGATTTCCGCGAAGCGACCTACCGTGCGGTGCGGCAGGGCTTGCGGCGTGCCGAAAGCGTGCTGTTAGAGCCATGGTACAGCTTTGAGCTTGCCGTGCCGAACGAAGCGGTAGGCCGTGCGTTAAGCGACCTTTCTCTCATGGCGGCGCGGTTTTCTTCACCGAATGCGTCGGGTGACGCGGAATCGGTCATCGTCGGAACGGCGCCGGTCAGCGAAATGCGCAACTATGCTTCGGTGCTTGCCGGGTATACGCGCGCCAAAGGGCGGCTGTCGCTTGCGTTTTGCGGCTATGAGGCCTGCCACAACACCGAGGAGGTTGTCGCGCGTATCGGCTACAATGCCGACGCGGACCTTGAAAACAGCGCGGATTCGATTTTCTGCTCCGGCGGCGTCGGCGTTTTGATGCCATGGAATGAGGTCGAAGCGCATATGCACCTCGAAAGCGTTTTTTCCGCACCTGCGGCGGAGACCGACGCGGTACGCACACCGGCCGAACGCGCCGCGGATTATGTCAAGGGCGTGGCGACCGACAAAGAGCTGATGGCGATTTTCGAACGTACCTACGGCAAGATAAAGCAGCGCGAATTTAATAGACCGGTATATAATCCGTCGGTCACGGGCTCGGCAAAACCGAAAGAGGAAAAAGCGCGTCCGGCAAAAACGCCGGCGTATTCCGGTAAAGAATATCTGCTTGTGGACGGCTACAACATCATTTTTGCGTGGGA
>URCT01000135.1 GCA_900546385.1 uncultured Eubacteriales bacterium
AGATGCTTTGCGCCGGTGATATCCCAAAGCTCGGTGAGTGCGCCGAGACATGGCTGAAAAGCACCGTCTGTTGTGGCGGCGGCCTGAAAGGCGCGGTCTAACAGCGCGGCACAGGAGGCGGATACAGTGGTTTCTTCGGACGCATTGATGCGGTAGATCTCGCTTGCCGGATCGGTGCGGGAATAGGTCTTTTCAAGCGATTCGAGAAGCGTTTGAACGCTTTTTAACTCTTTGTCGGAAGCACCGTTTGCCTTGACGGAAACATAGGTATCCATGGCAAAAAAATCGTATTCCGCATAGCTTTTCTTCTGACAGGCAGATAATAAGAACGCGGTCAGAAGAAGCGGCAGGTATAACAGGCAGACGTGTATGGCTTTTTTCATTCGGAAATCCTTTCCACAGTGGCATAAATCGGTTGATAACGCGCGTTCTTTCGCACCTTTTCCGGAAAGAACGGAAAAAGCCGGTCAAGCAGTGCGCCGACCAAGCAGCCTGTAAGTGCTGACAGACCGCATAAAAGCGGCAAGTACCAAAAAACCGGCGTGCGAACCAGAAAATGCGCCGCAAGCAGCTGCCCGATGCCGTGACAGGCAGACGAACACGCCGAAACACCGATGAGCGTACACCTTTTGCCATACAGCGGCATGAGCGCGCATAACGCCAAAAAAGCGCAGACACTGCCGCCAAAGGATAGAATAAAGGCAGTGCTGTTTCCCGTAAACAGAAAAACCAAGCACATACGCACAAGGCTTACGGCAAGTGCGGCGCCTGCTCCGTATAATACAAACGCTGCCAAAACAAACAGATTGGCAAGCCCTAACCGCACGCCGGGAACCGGGAAGAAGGCGTCAATGCCGCAAAGGCTTTCCACAATGCCTGTAATGGCGGCAAACACGGCAAACACGGCGCAGAGAACGGTTTTATGATAAAGCCGTATTTTTTTATCCGACAATGCCGTCCACCTCGCTTTGCTTCGAATCGTTATTCCCGGATAGAATCGTCACCGCCACGCGGTTTGGCAAGCATATCAGGCTTTTGCCGGTATCGGCTTCCGACAGCGACCCGGCGCGCATACAAAGCTTGTCCGGGCAGTCGGAAGCGGCAATGAACGCTTTGCCGTTTTCGATGACGAACCGCACGCCGGTTTGACCGATTTCGACGGTCGTATCGACCTCCAGCGGATAAACGGCATAGCTTTTGCCGTCCACAGACACCTTTACAAAAGCGGACGTCGCTTTTTTCGAAAGGTGTGGAACAATCGCCAAAGCGATGCAGACAAGCAAAATGCAGCCGACGAGAAGGCCGTCGCCCAAAAGCAGCTTTCGTCTGTGTTTTTGCGGCGTGTTCATGACAGATACGGGTTGTACCGCTTTTCACGCGCAAGCGTCGTGGCAGCGTTGTGGCCGGGATAAACGGCATAGTCGGCGGTTTCGCCAAGTGCCGCTATTTTTTTTAGAGAGTTAAGAAGCACTTCGGTGCTGCCACCCGGGAAATCGGTTCTTCCGACCGTTGAAGCAAACAGTGTGTCGCCGGAAAAGAGGATTTTTTCCGGTTCGTACCGATAGCAGACCGAACCGGGCGTGTGGCCGGGCGTATACAGCACGGAAAACGCCGCGCTGCCGCCATGTATGATTTCGCCGTCCGAAACTGCCGTAAACGGGCCGGTATAGACAAGCGGCGCACCGAACAACGCTTGCGACAGATTCAATGCCGGGTCGGTGAGTGCCGGAACGTCGTTTGCGTGAAGGTAAACCGGAATCGGATAGTGCTTTACAAGCTCCGGCAGAGCTTGTATATGGTCGCCGTGTGCGTGCGTCAAAAAGATGGCGTCGGGCGTGTAGGCGTGCTTTTGAATTTCGGCACACAGGCGTTCTGCATCGCTTGCCGGGTCGATGACGACGCAATGAACGCCGTCGCCACTTGCAAGATAGCAGTTGGTCATACAGTTTCCGAGTATAAGCGTATGAATTTGCATGAAAAGTCCTCGCTTGCGATTTTTTCTTCATTATAGCATTTTGCGCGTAAAAAGTCAACCAACCAAACGAAAAAGCGGTCTGCCGGAAAGCAAACCGCTTTTGAAAAAATCGTTTTCTTACAGCCGGTTGACGGCAAGCGAAAAAGCATCGATCTCCGCCGGTGTATTCATAAAGGAAAGCGACGCGCGAACCGCGCCGTATTCGCCGGTTCCGAGAGAGGTGTGGGCAATCGGCGCACAATGGAAACCGCCGCGCACGCAGATGCCTTGTTCGTTTAACAGCTTTGCCGTTTCCTCCGACGCGTATCCGGCTTTGTTGAAAGCTAACGTCGGTGTGCGCTTGTCGGTGATCCCGTAAAGCGTCACACCTTTGACGGCGGCAAGATTTTCGGTCAGGCGGTTGATGAGCATGGTGTCGCGCTCGAAAATCTCACCGATGCCGATTTTGGAAACATAGCCGATCCCGGCGCAAAGACCGCAAATGGCCGGTGTGCCGAGCGTACCGGCTTCCAACCGTTCGGGCAGACTGCCGCTCATGTTTTTGTCGGCGGAAAGGATCCCGTTGCCGCCCTCAATGACCGGCTCCGGCTCTTTGTCCGTGCAGAAGATCGCACCGCCGCTGCCTTGCGGGCCGTAAAGGCTCTTGTGCCCGGCAAAGCATAAAACGTCCACGCCGAGCGATTTTGCGTTGATGGGCACACAGCCGGCCGCCTGGGAGGCATCGCAGATCAAAAGAATGTTTTTCTTGCGGCAAATATCGCCGAGTGCCGCAACCGGAAGAATCTTTCCGCAAACATTGGAGGCAAGCGTCACAACGGCAAGCCGCGTATTTGGCCGGATTTTGGAAGTAAAATCGTATACGATCTCGCGGTCTGAACCGGCGGCGTTGAAAACCGTATAGGAAATACCGCGGCAGGGGTCTTTGGAGAGCGCGTGTACCGGACGGATAACGGAATTGTGTTCAAAGTCGGAAAACAGTATGTGGCAGCCGTTTTCGGCATAGCCCTTGATTGCCATATTGAGCGCATATGTCGCATTGTAGGTGAAGACAACGCGTTCCGGCTTGTCACAGCCGAATAAGCGGCAAACCGCTTTCCGGCATTCGTAAATCTCCGCGGCGGCATTTAAGGAAAGGTCATGACCGCTTCTGCCGGGATTGCCGAATTTGTCGAGAGCCGTATGCATGGCACGCAGGACGCATTCGGGCTTGCCGACGGTGGTGGCGGCGTTGTCAAAATAAATGCGGCGTCTCATTTTTTTGCCTCACAGTCCATACTTGTAATGACCCGAATACCGGCAAGATTCATATAGCGCCGGGCAAGAGCTGCCGTGTCGGAGCTTACCCGTATCCCATAGCCGCAGCCGCCGAGTGCGGCAACATTTTTTATTTTTTCCACCTTGCAGACAATTCCGTGACCTTCAAGCTCGGATTTTGCCTTTAAGGCGTAGGTGATTGAGCTTACGATTAAGAATTCGCAGTTCATCGGAATGTCACCTTACCTTTATTTTTCGACTTCGGGATTGAAGGCGTACAGATTTTTGGAATTTAAGCGGCGTTTGGCGTTTTCGAGAGCTTCACCGAAACGTTGGAAATGCACGATCTCTCGCGCACGCAAAAAGCGGATCGGCTCACGAACGTCCGGATCGTCTACCAGACGAAGAATGTTGTCATAGGTCGTGCGGGCTTTTTGCTCGGCGGCCAAATCCTCCGTCAAATCGGTAATGACATCGCCCTTAGACTGGAATGCGACCGAAGAGAAGGGAACACCGCCGGCAGATTGCGGCCAGATGCCGGGTCCGTGATCCACATAATACGGCGCAAAACCGGCTTCGTTGATCTCTTCGATGGAAAGATTGCGCGTTAACTGCCGGACAATCGCACAAACCATTTCCATATGCGCCAGCTCTTCTGTTCCGATGGCGTAGCATTTTTGCGCCTTTTTGTTTGCGCAAAACCGCTTTGTAACGCATAAATCGTCCTCCGGCGGAAAAACTACATTCAAACGATTTCAAACGATAAGGAGGAATTGCCATGAAAGAAATGTTTTGCTTTCAGTGCCAGCAAACGGCACATAACACCGGCTGCGAAGGAAAGGCCGGTGTCTGCGGAAAAAAAGCGGATACCGCCGGGCTTCAGGACGAATTGGTCGGCGCGCTCATCGGACTTGCCCGTGCGGCAAATGCCGGAAAACCCACTGAACAAACCGATGCACTTGTCTTAAAAGGCTTGTTTACCACCATTACCAACGTCAATTTCAACAATCATACCATACAAATCCTGACCGAGGAAATCGAACGCGAAAAAGGGCGTCTGTGCGCGCGCCCGTGCGAAAACTACGATATGCGCCTTTTGTGGAATGACGGCGAGGATATCCGTTCGCTCAAATCTCTCATCCTGTTCGGGATCAAAGGCATGGCGGCATATGCCTATCATGCAGCGGCACTCGGAAAGAGCGATGAAAAAATCAACCGCTTTTTCTATCGCGCCTTGGAGGCGATCGGTGAAGAAAAAAGCGCGGAGGAACTGCTTGATCTTGTCCTTGAAACCGGCAGAATCAATTATGCGTGTATGGCTTTACTCGATGAAGCCAATACCGAAGCCTACGGCAATCCCGTGCCGACCGAGGTGCCGCTTACCATCGAAAAAGGGCCGTTTATCGTGGTCAGCGGACACGATTTGCACGATATGAAGCTGTTGTTGGAACAGACGGAAGGAAAGGGCATTCATATTTACACGCACAGCGAGATGCTTCCGGCACATGGATATCCGGAACTAAAAAAATACGCCCATCTGAAAGGAAACTTCGGAACCGGCTGGCAGAACCAACAGTCGGAATTCCACAATATTCCGGCGCCCATCCTCTTTACGACCAATTGCCTTATGCCGATCCGCGAAAGCTATGCGGACAGAGTGTTTACAACCTCGGTGGTGTCCTATCCGGAGGTGGTGCATATCGGTGAAGATAAGGATTTTTCGCCGGTTATCCGCAAAGCACTCGAATGCGGCGGCTATGACGAGGACAAGTATATGACCGGCATGAATGGCGGCCACAGCGTGATGACCGGCTTTGCGCATGAAGCGGTTCTTTCGCAGGCGGATAAAATCGTGCGTTTGCTCAAAGAAGGGAAGATAAGGCATATTTTCTTGATCGGCGGCTGTGACGGCGCGTCGCCGAGCCGAAGCTATTATACCGATTTTGCCAAGCTTACGCCGCCCGATACGCTGATTCTGACGCTTGCCTGCGGCAAATACCGCATCAACGACTTAGATCTCGGCACCATCGACGGCATTCCGCGCATTCTCGATGTCGGGCAGTGCAATGACGCGTACAGCGCGCTTCAAATTGCGCTTGCGCTTGCAAAAGCCTTCGATTGCGGTGTCAACGATTTGCCGTTGACGTTGGTGTTGTCATGGTATGAACAGAAAGCGGTCTGCATTCTGTTAACACTTTTGGCCTTGGGCGTAAAGAATATTCTGCTGGGGCCGACCGTTCCGGCGTTTGTGTCGCCCGGCGTCTTGAAAATCTTGGCACAGAACTATAACCTTACGCCGACCGATGAACCGCAGGCAGATTTGGCAAAAATTCTTGCTTGATTTTGTGACAAAATATTGACAAAAAGAACCGGTATGAGTGCAAAAACACATTTTTTACTTTACCGGTTCTTTCTTTGTTAAAAATGGAATTTTTCGAAAAAAAGTATTGCAATTCATCTTGAAATTTGATATAATAGAGCAAGAATCCATAACACAGGTGATCCATGCATATGAATCTCGAAAATCAGTCCATAACCCGGTTGTTTTTCTGCGACGACAGTTTGTTGGTGGCAGAAATCATTAAAGACTATACACAGGCGGCACTTCCCAAAGAACGTGCGTTTGATTTGCGCGTGTTTGACGATC
>URCT01000136.1 GCA_900546385.1 uncultured Eubacteriales bacterium
TACGGCGGTAATTTTCTGTTGCACTTTCCCTAAGGTCACCCTCGGCAGACGTTATCTGTTATCCTTGCCCTGTGAAGCCCGGACTTTCCTCACATCAATCCCTTTCGATGCATGACGCGCAGCTGTCCGGTACGGTACAGACGTATTATACCGTTTTTTTGCAAAAAAGTCAAGTCCCGTCCGACATTGTCGAAAAATTGAAAAAGTTCTTGAAAAAAGCGGTAATATCTGCTACAATGATTCCGGTGATTATCTTGACAGAAACCGTTTTCCTTGACAGTGGAAGTTTAACCTATGAGTTTGTCCGAAAAAACGTCAAAAATATCAATTTACGCATCAGACGCGACGGGTCGGTACACGTTTCCGTGCCGCGTGCCGTTTCCAAAAGCGATGCCGAAGCTTTTATTCGGAAAAAGGAAGCTTTTATCCGCGCGGCACAGGCAAAATTTGCCGCATTTCCATCTGCCAAACCAAAAGAAGCGCTTCTTGCGGACGGCACAGTCCTTCCGATTTTGGGCGAACCGAAGACTGTGTCACTGGTTACTGCCGTTTTATATGAATCGGTGAGCGTGTCGGGAGATACACTTGCAATCGCTCTGCGCCCGAACGCAAAGCCCGAACACGCCGTCTTTCTTCTTGAAAGCTATCTGAAACGCGCGTTTACTGCCAAAATCGATGCTGTCTGCCGCCGGGAATTTCCGCGCTTTGCCGCAGTAAAACCCGACTTAGCGTTTCCGAAGATCGCCGTGCGCCGCATGACCTCACGCTACGGGAGCTGCAACGCGGCAAAGTGCGCCGTGACGTTTAACACCGTGCTGTACCATATGCCGGAGAGCTTGATCGAATATGTGGTTTGTCATGAATTTACGCATTTCTTTGTTCAGAACCATTCGGAGGCCTTTTATCGCCGTTTGGCGTACTTTCTGCCGGATTGGCAAGAACGAAAGAAAGCTTTGGCGCTGTTTTGCTCCAAGTATCCGCAGATTTGGGAGCTTTGATAAAACTGTTTTTACCGGTCGTTGATGAAAATAACACGCTTTTTTCAAAATATGACAAAATCTGACAAAAATTTACAATTAAGGTATTGCAATTCTTTACAATTTACCGTACAATAAATTAACTTAATAGATATCCACATTTACTATTAAGAAAAAAGACGAACCGGTGTGATTCGTCCATTCAATTTGTTTTGAAAGGAAAAAACACGATGAAAACGAAAATTTTAGCAGCTATCCTTGTTTCCGTTACGGCACTCACCGTTCTTGCTTCCTGCGGCCCTCTCAAAGAATGCGATATTTGCGGCAAAACCAAAATCTGCAAAACATCCGAGTTTTTGGGCGAAGAGATTGCCATTTGCGGCGATTGCGAAAAAGATCTCAACAACTTGGCAAGCGGATTGTCCGATTATTTCGGCTAAAATCCAGCTATAAGCCTTTTCGCGCAGCATTTACATGAAACCACGCACAAAAAGCGGCATCCTTTTCGGGTGCCGCTTTTCATTATATGAAGCTAATTCAGTTCAAACCCATGGACTTCAAATACTCGTAGCTCTTTTTTAAGCAAGCATACGGATCTTCGCCGTAGCAGTCGTCCTGTTCGACGAACGCATATTCCACGCCGTTGTCGATCGATGTTTTGATGATGGCATCGAAATCCAACACACCGCTGCCGACGGGTGCATAGTAGTTTTTGCCGTCCTTGACGATCAAATCTTTATAATGAACACAAGGCGTGCGGCCGGCAAGCTTGTTCAGCCATTCGACCGGTTCGTATCCGCCGACCTTTACCCAGTGTGTGTCAAGCGTAAAGCCCATCTCACGCGGCGCAAAGGCTTCCGTCAGATAATCCATGCCGAGCTTGCCGTCAAACATCTTGAATTCGGCAGCGTGATTGTGGTACATGAAGTATCCGCCCGCAGCGGCGATGCGCTTTGCGGCAGGAACAGCGTTTTCGATGAAAGATGTAAAGGTAGCGGCATTGGCATCCGGTGAAAACACGCCGGGCAGGGAACCGAGACCGATGTATTTACAGCCGAAAATTTTGTGGTCGGCAACCACTTTTTCCGGGTCGGCAAGGATTTTTTCGTAGTCATAGTGCGTAAGATCGCAGGTGAGGCCGTTGGCCTTTAACTGTTCGGCAAGCCATTCCGGTTCATAAGCGCAGGTTCCGGAAACCTGCACGGAGGTATAACCGATATCCGCGACTCGCTTAAGAGCGTCGGAAAAACCGTCTAAGGTTTGTGTTAACGTATGTAACGTGTATAGTTGCGCGCCGATTTTCATAGTAAAAAACTCCTTTGAATTAAGTTTGTGTTGACATTTTCCGGTAACCGTATTATAATGGATATATAGAAGATTTGCAATGCACAATTTTGCGATTTCGGCGGTTTTATTTGTATAAAACAACTTTTTTGCACCGGGAGGTGACGCTTTGAAGTTCAAATTCAAGCTTGTCTATGCGACCAAGCGGAATACGATTCCGTTTAAGCTCCAAGAGCCGCAGCTCGGCTTTAACGATCTTACTTTTGTTCACGAAGGACAGCTCTCGTATATTCTCGACGGAACAGCGGTGACCATCGGACCCGGCCAGGCCATGTATTGTCCGCAGGGCGGTTCGCGCTACCGCGTCAAAGGCACGGAAAACGCTGTTTACACCTCGCTCAATTTTCGCTGTGCACCCGAAAGCCGCCTGCCGCTGCCGTATCATCTCTATGAGACCGATTCGTATGATATGCGGTTCTATCTAAACAAAATCGTGGATCTTTACGAGCACGGCGGCGAATACGAAAAGGCCAAATGTGATGCGCTGATGGCGCTTGTGGCTTTTACGCTGCTTGAAAATGTCACCGGCTCCGAAGAAAACAAATATGTGGCGGATATCAAGAATTACATTTCCTGTAACTGGAACAAAAAGCTGACACTTGAGGAAATTGCCGCCTCTGCACATCTCAGTCCGTCGTACAGCTCGGCACTGTTCAAGGAAAGCACTGGCACCTCCATCATGGATTATATCATCAATCTGCGTATTGTCAAGGCGTGCGATATGCTAAAATATTCCGACCGGTTAGTTTCGGAAATTGCCGAAAGCGTCGGGTTTTGCGATATTTTTTATTTCAGCCGTATGTTCAAAAAGCATATGGGCGTGTCCCCGGCAAAATACCGCTCTGAAGAGAGAAATGGGTATACATAAAAAGCATCCCGGTTTTGAAAAATCGGGATGCTTTTTATTAGCGGCTTTAGCCAACCTTAATACCGCGCTTAGAAAAACACGCTCTTGCTGCTTTTAACGCCGTTTCCTCCGGTAATACCGCAGGTGACTTGTTCTCTAAGCCAAGAGCCGCATATTTGCTCCCTGCGTAATTGTGATAGGGAAGCACGCGAACTTTTGTGATGTTGGAAAAACGCGTTAAAAAATCTGCAATGTTTTCGGCTTCGCCGTCGTTATAACCCGGAACAAAGGGATAACGGATTTCGACGGGTACCTTCTTGTCAGACAAATAGTGCAGATTTTCAAGAATCTGCCGGTTGGAACGTCCGGTACAGCGGAGGTGAAGCTTCTCGTCAAGAGCCTTGATATCATACAGAAAAACATCTGTATACGCTAAAACAGCATCGATTGCTTCGTGCGGCACATCGCCGCATGTATCGACGGCTGTGTTTATGCCATTTTGCTTTAGAGCTTTTAGCAGTTCACCGCAAAACGCAGCCTGTAACAGACATTCGCCACCGGAAAGCGTCACACCGCCGCCCGAATTGTCGTAAAACGCTTTGTCCTGCACCAGCACCGGCAGCAGCTTTTCGACGGTGACCGTTTGGCCGTATAACTTCAAAGCACCGTTTATGCAAAGCGTTTCACAGCCGCCGCAGGCGCGGCAGGCTGTCCGCTCAAACCGGTGAACACCGTCGGCTATCTTGTGCGCGCCGCTCGGGCAGTTGGCGGCACATAAGCCGCAGTTTGTGCATTTGTGCGCATAAAAGGCGAGCTGTGGCATTCCCGCTAACCCTTCCGGATTATGGCACCACACACAGCGCAGCGGACAGCCCTTGAAAAACACGGTGGTGCGGATGCCGTCTCCGTCGTGAACGGCAAACCGCTTGATATCAAAAATCGTTGCGGTCATAGGCACCTCACAAAATATTTTCCGCGCGTTTGATATAAGCGTTTTGCTCAGCGACGCACATATTGTTCCACAGTACGTTCCAGCCGCAAACGCGCACTTGCAGGTTTTCGTAGTTTTCTGGATGCTTTTGCGCATCTCTTAACGTATCCGTGTTGAAAACGTTAAACTGAATGCTCATACCGCCGCCGTTGACATAGGTCATCAAAAGCGCTTTCAGAATCTGCAAGCCTTCGTCGCCGCCGACAGCGGTCGGATGCAGCATAATGTCAAGGCAAAAGCTTTCGGGATAGGTGTACGGCCGTAAGGCAAGAGCGGATTCGATAAGCGCGGTAACGCCGTTTTTATCCATGCCGACCGACGGCGAAGCGTTTTTGGAGCATTCCGCTCCGGCAGACCGTCCGTCCGGTGTGGCAGAGGTCTTGTGTCCTTGCTCGATAAACATCCGCGCCGAATGCATAATGGCTTTGTATACGCCGCCGCGCGCATTGGGACGGTTGTTGACTTTGTTCGAAAAATAAGCGGCAAGAGCGGACGCATAGCGGTCGGTTTCGGCATCGCCGCAGCCGTATTTGTGTGTGCTGTTCAAGACCTTTGCGTGAAGCATTTCATAACCGTTCCAGTTGTTGTCAAGGGCGGTTTTGAATTCTTCCAAGGAGATTTCTTTCTTGTCGTAAACAAATTCTTTGACCGCCATGACCGAATCGACAAGCGTGGCAAAGCCGCAGTTTATCAGCGCGGAATTGTTGAATTTCACACCGTTCTGATAGCCATCCGTGCCTTTTTCAAGGGCCGTCAAAATGGTAGCGGAATACATATTGGACGGATTGATGGTGCCTAAATACGGCTCATAGGCAAGAGACATCCGAATGGCAAGCTCAATCAAATGACTCCATTGGGCGATTACGGCTGCATAGAAATCGTCAAACGTTTTCATGTCCGAAAGGCTTCCGGTTTGCACGCCGAACGTTTCACCCAAAATCTTATCGTATCCGTTTGAAAAAACATATTCGACCGGTTTTGCGGCGTTGATATACGCGGTTGAGGTAGAAACTTCAGCAGCACGCACGCCGGTTTCGTAGCAGCCGCGGATGTCCATTTCACGCGCTTGGTCGTAGGTCGCGCCATAGCTCATGACCGCGCGTATCATGCCCGGTTCGCAGCAGAACACCAAGCTGTTATGGCCGCGGCGAATCATATCGAACACTTTGAAGAGAATCGAATCCGGCGTGTTCGTATTGACTTTGATCTGAATTTTCGGATTGTAGATGCCAAGCTCATCGTATACATCGAGAATCAGCGCGGAAAGCTCGTTGTACTTGCTGCTGCCGTCCGCATTGGTTCCACCCATATAAAACGGCTGTCCCCAATAGTTGCCGATGGCTGACCATTGCATGAGAAAATAGCGGAAGAATTCTTTGATTTCTTCTTTGGTATAAACGCCGTTTTGTGTATCGTTTTGATAGAATTGCCACAGTGTGGAATCAAGTCCGTTGCCAAGCGAACGCACCTGATATGCATCAAAGCATTCGGACAGCAGGAAATACAGATAGATCATCTGCAAGGCTTCGTATGTGTTCTGCGGCGCACCGTCGCGGATGTGCTCAAGACACACGGCAATTGCGTCGGCTTTTGCAAAGGTTTTCGTTTTTGCATAGCGATATAAGCGGTCGATGAGCTCGATGATTGCGGAATAGGTCAAAATCATGCCGTCAAAAAAGGCGGCTTTTTCCGCGTCGAGTGTCCCG
>URCT01000137.1 GCA_900546385.1 uncultured Eubacteriales bacterium
CTCCGACGCACAAAAACTTGCCACCGGCAACTTTTTGCACGTCCGAGCAGCTTTTCTTTCCGCCTGCGGCGGTATCTTGTTGCCTGCGGCAACAATCCTCGCCGCTTCGCGGCTCATTTTTCGCCTGCGGCGGCAAATGCCTTGACAAACTCTGCAAAAATCTTTGCCGGAACTGCTTGGTTGTCGCCGTTTCCGTCACATAAAATCACCAAAACATAGCGCGGCTCATCCGCCGGAAAAAATCCGGCAAAAAACCGGTTCAATACCTCTTTGCCGTCCTTATATTGCCCGGTTTGGGCAGTGGCCGTTTTGCCGCCGACAGAAAGCGGCGCGGCACTTGCCTGCCAACCCGTTCCGATGCGCACGCAGGCACACATCATCTCCCGTAAACGCTTCACCGTCAAGTCGCTTAACACCTTTACCGGAATCGTATCGCAAAAGCGGATCAGTTTTCCCTCCGGTGCAGAATCATCCGCAAGAAACGTGCCGTCCGCTTGCTCCCATAACCCTTTGACCAGCGTCAGATCCCGGCGGAATCCCGTTACACATGCTGCATAAACGCTTGCCAAATCCACCGGGGACACCATGACGTCGCCTTGCCCGATACAGGCATTGGCCACATACGCCGGAACGCGCGCGTTTGCCGCATCCGGAAGCTTTGCCGCCGGAACATACAGACCGCCGAGCGAATGCGCGTGTCCTAGCCCGAGCTTTTGCGCCATGGCGCAGATGGCATCAAGCCCCACTTTTTCGGCAAGTGTCAGAAAATACACGTTGCAGGAGTTGGCAAAGCCTTCTTTCATGCTCTGCATACCGTGTCCGCTGTGTTTGTGACAATGGAACACCTTGCCTGAAACCGTGACACTGCCGGTGCATTCGCAGGTGAAATCATAGAGCGATGGGTCTTCTTCGAGTGCCGCCGCCGCAACCACTGTTTTGAACACCGA
The DNA here is from genome assembly GCA_900546385.1 of uncultured Eubacteriales bacterium. Lineage (GTDB taxonomy): Bacteria > Bacillota > Clostridia > Oscillospirales > CAG-382 > UMGS882. The sequence goes on from URCT01000137.1 coordinate 948, forward strand.
GCCGGGTGTGTAAAGCGAAAATGCCCGATTGATAAGCTCGCCGCGTTCCGAATCAAGCACGGCCGCCACATCATCCGCTTCATAGGCCGGACGCGACGCAAGTGCCGCCACACTGTTGTCGGACAGATCGCAAAGCACCGCCGCGCCCATGTCGATATACTCGTCACAGACGGCGTCAAGCAGCTCCTGCAAACGCTTATCGACGGTTAAGGCCACACCGCTTTTGTCGGTATAGCCGTTGTTGATGACGCTGAAGACCTCGGAAGTCATTTGCTGTCCCTTGGCATCCGCCATATAGCGGTATGAAAGCGTTCCGACACCCGAAAGAAAGCTGTCATACCGCCGATAGATGCCGTCCTTGCCGCTGCCGTCCGAAGCGCGATAGCCGAGTAGGTGCCGGCAAAGCACACCGGTGTTTTCTTCATAGCGCGGATAGACATACACGCCGCTCGGCGCGTGTTCGTCGGGTGCCGTATGGAAGGTGACCGAAAACGGGACAGTCCCGTTGATTTTTGCAAGAATTTCATCGGGCGTGAGAGCGGAATAACGCAAAAGGAATTCCGCCGCCGCGTCTTTGTCACAGCGGCCGCAGGGATTGACCAAGGCCACAGCTCCGGCTTCGGCATGGGACAAAAGCGCGCCGTTTTTATCGTAAACAAAGCCGGTGTGTCCGGCGGCCGAGGCACTTCGCGTGTATTGACCGGACAGCACGGCTTTGGCCGTGTTGTCATACATGGCAAGCTCCCATAAACGCACGATGAAAAACGCACTTGCGGCAAGAAGCAGCACAAAAACGACAGCCGCCCGACGATGGCTCTTTTTGTCGGGATATGGGTACAGACAAACGGTTTCACAGACGGTTTTTTCGGTTTTTTCGGGATCGTTGATACTGGGACGAAATACAGAGAATAAGGACATACGGCTCTTCCTTTCGCATCGGTTTTCTGTTATAGACAGTGTTGCCGATTTGAAGGGAAAATAATCCGTTTTTTGACGGAACGGTTACAGACTTTCGCTGTAGCGGCGGCGATAATCGCTTGCCGAAAGACCGGTGTGCTTTTTGAAAAAACGAGAGAAATAGTTGAGCTCCGCAAAACCGGTAAGCGCGGCGATATCCGTCAAAGAAGCGGAATTTTCGCGTAACAGCCGTTTGATGCGTTCGGTTTTGGCTTCGGCATAAAAGGAAAACGGAGAAATGCCGACGGAAGCCTTAAAAACACGCCGAAACCGGTCGGTGCTTATGCCGAACCGACCGGCAAGTGCGTCAAAATCGATAAAAGCGTCACAGGCGTGCGCCGTCAAAAACGCTTTGGCTTCGCAAACAAGTGCCGACGGCTTTTCCGGTGCGGCAAGCGTGTCATTTACAAGAGCCAACAGTTCAAAAAAAGAGGCGTAAAGCAAAAAATCATCGTTTTTTCTGCTTTTCCACAGCGCAAGCAGGCGGCAGAACAACTCGCCGACCGCTTTGGATTGCGGATAAACGGCAAAGGCACTTGTGTATAACGGCACGGGTGCGTCGAAAAACAGGCAAATGCTGCTGCCGTGCGTAACAATCGTTTTTCGGTAGTCAATCTCGGAATGTGCTTCCTTGGGCAGATAGACGACGCTGCCAGGCGAAAAATCGATCGGCTTGCCATTGTAGACAATGGCTGTTTGACCGCGCTCCTTGAAGGCAAGCTGGGAAAATTCCGTATGGCCGCCGGCGGCATATTTGGTGCCGGGCACGCCGCTGTCCACACGAAAAATATCGAGAAAACGAACGGTTTGCCAATCGGCAACCTTCAAAACCGAAGTCATGCGATCCCTCCTTTGCTTCAGTATACCGAACGCGGTGCGATTTGTCAAGAAGAAACACCTGTTTTGTGCTAATATACCGAATTTTCCTATTGAAAAAAATAGCGTTTTCCGTATAATGAAAGAGAATAAATCCACGAAAAGGAGCGATTTTATGAATTTGCATCAAACAGAAGCTTATATGAAGACCGGTCTTTCCGACAAGCGTTTCGACGCCTATTTCGTGACAGTCGGCGTTGGCGGAAAAACGGCGTTTCTTGCCTCGCCGCATGCGGATAAGGACACCTTTTTTGACGCAGCCAGCATGGGAAAGGTGCTTGTCACCTCCACGCTGATCCTGCAGGCGTGCGGCGAAGGAAAGCTTTCGACAGACGATACGCTGGAGAAATTCTTTTCCGATGTGCCGGAAGAAAAAAAGAACATCACGGTCAAGCAGCTGCTCACGCATACGTCCGGCATAGTGCGCAAGGATTTTTCAAGAGAGATTGCCGACCGCGGATGCGATGCCATGGCAGCCTTTATTCTTTCCGTGCCGCTTGCCTTTGCGCCGGGCAGTTCGTATCAATATTCCTGTTCCGGCTATATTTTGCTCGGCTTTATCCTCGAAAAGCTATACAAAATGCCGCTCGATGAACTCTTCTATACGCGTTTGAAGCCGCAGCTCGGTTTAACACGCGCACGCTTCAATATTGCCGTCGATGAGCCGAATGCGGTCGATTGCTTTAAGCGTGAACACGTCGGCGAATACCGGGTGGATGATGAAATTGTGTATGCCATGCGCGGCATCGGCGGAAACGGTGCGTCGTTCTGGACGGCGGCGGATATCGAGCGGTTTATCAAGGCGGTGCTCGAAAAAAGCCCGGCACTCTATCCGGAGGCATATTTTGCGCTTGCCGAGCATGATTACACGCCGAATTACGAAGAAGGACGCGGACTCGGCTATCAAATGGTGGACGCGCGGTATGAACAGACCGGAAAGCTGTTCCCGGACGGCAGCTTCGGGCATTGCGGACACACGGGAACGTCGTTTTTTATCAACCGGGAAAAGGATTTGTATGTCATTATTCTCACCAATGCCACACGCTGCTTAAACCGCAAGGGCGGGTTTCACGGCTACGATTACAGCGTGGTCATGAAAATGCGCGAGGATATCCATAACGCGATTGCGGAGGATCTTAAGGAATTGAAAATTGACAATTGAAAATTGAAAATTGAAAATTAGGGAACGGTTTTTAGGCAAAGCTTTGTGCGCTGACAGCAGTTGCGGCAACATTTTGCCTTCCCTGTGTAAGGGAAGGTGGCACGCGAAGCGTGACGAAAGGGTTGTATGTATCAAAATAAAACGTTGCAGTAAGCAAAAACGTCCACCTTTCGGCGGACGTTTTTCGATGTTTCTTATAATCCCAAAAGCTGTTTCTTTTTGGCGTCAAATTCTTCGGGTGTGATAATGCCGTCATCGAGCAGCGATTTCAGCTTGCGAAGCTCGTCAGCGGTATCGCTGGCAGTCGGCTGTGCCGGTGCGGCAGGCACTTGATAATTTGACTGCGGCTGATAGTTCGTCTGCGGCTGCGGCTGATAGTTTGACTGCGGCTGATACGACGGCTGCGGCGCGGCTTGGTAGGCCGGCTGCGGCGCGGGCGAAGCAGCATAAGCCGGATAACCTTTGCTGGCACAGATCTGATTGAGCTTGCTCTGCATGAGAATCGGCGGTACAAAGCCGATGAAGATGGCAAGCACCGTGGAAACGGTGGAAATGTCGGAAGCCACGCCGTTCTGACGGGCAAGTGCATCAATGCGTTTGGCCGATTGATAGACCCAGTAAATGTAGTAGAACGGAACGAACATACAAAGCAGCAATTTGGTTATAGGATTTCGTTTTTCTTCACCGGAAACCGTGTTTAAGTATTCGGTTGTGCGGTAAATCCAGAGGTATTGCCAAATGCCGAAGGTGAAAAGGAGCAGAAGTACGTGCTTGGTCATGTCGCAGTAGCCGTCAAAGAGAGTGAGCGGCTTGCGGGCAACAGGTGAAGATTCGATGCAAGCTTTGCCAAAGCAGGCAACAAAGGCAGGGAAGATGAAATCCGGCAAAGTTATCAAAATACATGTCCGAATACTTGGCCAATCATGTTGCAAATAAAATGGCAAATCTCGTAATATTGTGGCAATAAGAGGCAAGTCGAACAAAAGAGAAATAATTGAGAGCACAAGCGTGACAATCCAAAGTGCCTTCGCTGTATTTGGATTATTTCGGGAAGTCAAAGAAATAAGAGGTAAAAGCAAGAATTCGACTAATATTAACAATACGACGAATAAATCGGAATAGGACCAATATTGCATTTCAGAAATGTAAGAAACTCTAGATACTAGTTGGAACAAGAACGGCAAACCGGCTAAAACAGTGGTAATTGTATCGTTGTTTCGGCGAGCAATACAATATATACCAAGAAGGGAGCAGAATATGAATTCTAAAATCTCTGGCAAGGAAATTGTCGAGTAGGGATTTGAACCATAAGCAAAAAGCGGCAGAACCGCATATAGCACAATCAAAACACCACTCGCGATAAACAGCTTTTTACTTTTGTCAATTTGACTGGTTGGTATCAATTGCGTCATATATAAAACCTCCGTTTGTGCTTTTGTCACTTCATTATACAGTGTTATGGGTAGTTTGTCAATAGTTTTTGGGAAATTTTTGAAAAAAATGGGAATTTTGTGCGAAAATGTCACTTTTGAGGGGTTTTTTGAGGTTTGCGGAACCTCGGAGCCTTTTTTGAGAAAGGTTTTAATTTTGTTTGTGTGAGGTTGTTGTTTGGGTGAGCTGATTCGAGGTTTGGAAAACCTCGAAGCTCCCTGCAAGGGAGTACGGCTTGTCACTTTTTGCGTCGTGCAAAAAGAACCAAAAAGCACGCCAGAGGTTTGCGAACCTCT
>URCT01000138.1 GCA_900546385.1 uncultured Eubacteriales bacterium
CCGACGCACAAAAACTTGCCACTGGCAACTTTTTGCACGTCCGAGCAGCATTATCTTTGTTGCTATCGCAACAATTTCTGCCGCTTCGCGGCTTCAAATTTCGTGTAATCATCCAAAATGCACCTAAAAACATGACAGCATTGTAAAAATACGTCGAATCCGGTTGACAAATCCCGCGTTTTGCGCTAAAATAGGGTCAATCAATCAAACAAATGCGTTATATGGGGAATCAAGTCCCGAAAAACGATCCACAGAGAGCCGTCGTTCGCTGCAAGACGGTATCGTTTCCGAGAGATAACTCCTCCCCACAGCATTCGGCTGAACCGCGTTTTCCGAAAACGCCCATTAGGCCGCAACGGGTTCTCCCGTTACAGAGAAACGTGTTGTTGGACACGGACAGAGCGGGACGCGCGGCATAGATTCATTGCATGGCGTCAAAAAGAGTGGTACCGCGAAGAAAAGAACTTCGTCTCTTTTGTACAGCAAATTTGTGCTGTGCGAAAGAGATTTTTTTATACTTTCTTCCCGTTTACCGCTGCTCTTTGTAAATCTCTTTTGCTATGCATAACGCAGCGAAAAGAAAGGAAAAAACATATGAACGGCTATCAAAAGTACCAAAAACAGTATTTTCCGGCAAACATCGAAAACCCCGAATGGATGAAAAAAGACAGCATCGACAAAGCGCCTATCTGGTGCAGCGTGGATCTTCGCGACGGCAACCAAGCCCTCATCGTCCCGATGAGCCTTGAAGAAAAGCTCGAATTTTTCGGGCATCTTGTCCGCATCGGCTTTAAGGAAATCGAGATCGGCTTCCCGGCCGCCAGCGAGACTGAATACGAATTCTGCCGCACCCTCATCGAACGGAATCTGATTCCGGACGATGTCACCATCCAAGTGCTCACCCAAGCGCGCGAACACATTATTGCCAAAACCTTTGAAGCCCTTGCTGGTGCCAAACACGCCGTCGTTCATTTATATAATTCCACCTCGGTCGCCCAGCGTGAGCAGGTCTTCAAGAAATCGAAAGAGGAGATCATCGATATCGCTGTTTTCGGCGCAAAGCTCTTAAACGACTATGCCGCTAAAACGCCCGGCCACTTCACCTTTGAATATTCGCCCGAAAGCTTTACCGGCACCGAACCCGACTATGCCGTCGAGATTTGCAACGCCGTTATCGATATTTGGAAGCCCACGCCCGACCGCAAGGTCATCATCAACCTGCCGGTCACGGTTTCTCACTCCATGCCGCACGTGTACGCAAACCAAGTCGAATATATGTGCAAGCATTTGAAGAATCGCGAAAACCTCATTGTTTCGCTTCATCCGCATAACGACCGCGGCTGTGCCGTCGCCGACAGCGAATTGGGACTTCTCGCCGGTGCCGACCGTATCGAGGGAACTCTGTTCGGAAACGGCGAACGCACCGGTAACGTCGATATTATCACACTGGCACTCAATATGTACTCGCAAGGCGTTGATCCGGAGCTTGATTTCTCGGATCTGCCGAAAATCAGCGAAATGTATGAGCGTGTCACCCGTATGCACGTCTACGAACGCCAGCCGTACAGCGGCGCGTTGGTGTTTGCCGCATTCAGCGGTTCGCATCAGGACGCGATCGCCAAGGGCATGAAATACCGCGAAGACCATGCAAGCAAGATTTGGAACGTGCCGTATCTGCCCATCGACCCGACCGACGTGGGACGTGTATACGAAGCCGATGTTATCCGCATCAACTCCCAGTCCGGCAAGGGCGGTATCGGCTATCTGCTCGAAAAATCCTATTCGCTCAACCTGCCGCCCAAAATGCGCGAGGAATTCGGCTACCACGTCAAGAGCGTTTCCGACCATGCACATAAAGAGCTGGCTCCGAGCGAAGTGTACGAAATTTTCATGCGCGATTATATCAACGTTTCCGGCCGCCTTTCGGTGCTTTCGGCCTCCTATCGCCAAGAAAACGGCATCACCGCCGATGTCGAAGTGCTTTTTGACGGCAAAAGCCATAAAGTCACCTCGGTCGGCAACGGACGTCTTGACGCGGTGAGCAGTGCCATTAAATCGGTCATCGGCGATGTCTATACACTGGAAACCTATTCGGAACACGCCATCGAGGACAGCACCAAATCGCGTGCCGCCTCCTATGTGTCGGTCAAAGGTGCGGATGGCAAGGTATATTGGGGTGCCGGCGTGGATGAAGATATCATCGTTTCGTCCATCAAAGCACTTGTGTGTGCCGTTAACCGTATGTTCGCTTCACAAAAATAAAACCGCATAGGCGGATTTCCTATACAATATCCAAAAAGGAGAACAGACCTCATGAAAATGACAGGCGCCAGAATTCTTGTTGAAACGCTGATTGAACAGGGTGTCGATACCGTATTCGGCTATCCGGGCGGTCAGGTGCTCAACATTTATGATGAGCTTTATCAGAACAGCGACCGCCTCCGACACGTGCTTGCCGCCCATGAACAGGGCGCGGCACACGCCGCCGACGGCTATTCAAGAGCCACCGGAAAGGTCGGTGTGGTCATCGCCACCAGCGGCCCGGGCGCGACAAACCTTGTGACCGGCATCGCAACCGCTATGCTTGACTCCGTACCGATGGTCGCCATTACCGGCAACGTGCCGTGCGACCTCATCGGACGCGACAGCTTCCAGGAAATCGATATCACCGGCATCACGCTGCCGATTACCAAGCACAACTATTTCGTGCAGAACGCCGACGACCTTGCCGACGTGATTCGCGAGGCCTTCAAGATTGCCAAATCCGGCAGACCCGGCCCGGTGCTCATCGATATTCCGAAAGACGTGCAGATAAACCTCGGTGAATACGAAAAACAGCCGGTTGTTGAGCCGTTTCCGAACAAGATTGCACCGCAGGACGCAATCGATCGGGCTGTCGAGGTTTTGAAAAGCAGCAACCGTCCGTATATTTATATCGGCGGCGGCGTGGCAGGTGCCGGTATGGCAAAGGATATCTGCGCGCTTGCCGATAAAATCGACGCGTTCATCGGCTGTTCCTTTATGGGGCTTTCCGCCGTTCCGAGCGAAAACAGACGATTCTTAGGTATGCAGGGAATGCACGGACACTATGCGTCCTCCATGGCGCAGGACGAAGCGGATGTGATTCTTGCCGTCGGTGTTCGGTTTTCCGACCGTGCAACCGGCAAAAAGTCCAGATACGCCAAAAACGCCAAAATTATTCATCTCGATCTCGATTTTTCCGAAATCAACAAGAATATCCCGGTTGAGGTCGGCGTATGCGGCGATATCATCGATTCCTTCAAACGGATTGCCGACGCGGTTCCGGGTGCCGTCCATCCGGCATGGGATGCGCTTGTGACGGCGCTTCGTGCCAAAGAAAACGAGAGCTATATCCAAACGGACAAGCTCACACCCAAGCGTGCCATTGACATTATCAACGCCGAAACAACACCTGAAACGGTCATTGCCACCGATGTCGGCCAGCACCAGATGTGGGCGGCACAGTATTGTGATTTCCGCGCACCGCGCAAAATGGTTTCCAGCGGAGGCCTCGGCACGATGGGCTTCGGCTTGGGTGCAGCCATCGGCGCATCGGTCGGTTCGGGCTGCAAAACAGTGCTTATCACGGGCGACGGCAGCTTCGGCATGAACTTAAATGAGCTTGCTACGGCTGTTTCCATCGGTGCGCCGGTGACGGTGGTCATTTTCAACAACGGCGTTCTCGGCATGGTTCGCCAATGGCAGACGCTGTTCTTTAACAAGCATTATTCGAGTACGACGTTAAACCGCAAGACGGATTTTGTCAAGCTTGCTGAAGCATTCGGAGCGCAGGGCTTCTACGCCGACACGCCGGAAACGTTTACGGAGGTTTTCCGCAAGGCGTATGCGACCGGTGAGCCGTGTGTAATCGATTGCCGGATTGACCCGAATGAATTTGTGCTTCCGATGCTTCCGCCGGGCGGCAGCATTGACGACATTATCACGGAAAAGGAGGCGTAAGCATGAGTACGAATGCAAATGTAAACGAAAAAAGCGGAAAATTTGTCATCGCGGTCTATGTGGAAAACCGTTTCGGCGTTTTAACGCGTGTGACCAGTATGTTTACGCGCCGCGGTTTCAACATTGATGCGTTAACGGTCGGCGAGACCGAATCGCCCGAATACAGCCGTATCACCATTACCATGAGCGGCGACGGCTATGCAAGGGATCAGATGATCAACCAGCTTCGCAAGCTGTTCAACGTCAAAAAGGTCGAGGTTCTCGAGAAGAGCACGTCGATTGACCGCGAGCTTATGCTGTTAAAAGTGAAAAACAGTGCCGAGAACCGGCAGGAGATCATGTCGGTCGTGGACATTTTCCGGTGCAAGATTATTGACTATGCAGTTGATGCGCTGTGCATTGAGGTGACCGGCGAGCCGAGCAAGATTGATGCGTTTGTGCAGCTGATGAAGCCATTCGGCATTATCGAGTTGTGCCGCACGGGCATTGTCGCCTTGGATCGCGGCAGCTCGAGCCTGCTTGCGCGTTAAGCGCGCCGGGATATGCCGCCAAGGGCGGCGGAAAAGCACGCAGGGCGTGCTGCCCCGATAGGGGCAAACTTTTCGTGCAAACGAAAAGTTCCAAAAGGATTTAATTAGGTTCGTGTGAAGTCGTTGTTTGGGTGGGCTGATTCGAGGTTTGCAAAACCTCGAAGCTCCCTTTGGGAAGGTTTTAATTTTGTTAGTGGGAAGCCGCCATTGCGGCGAGCTGAATATCGAGGTTTGGAAAACCTCGAAGCTCCCTGCAAGGGAACGTTTTTTGGTACTTTTTGCGGCGTGCAAAAAGTACCGCAAAAATACGCTCGGACGCACAAAAAGTTGCCGGTGGCAAGTTTTTGTGCGTCGGAGACCGCCGAAACAGGGAGAATTGCGAACGGACGTGAGCAAGGCGACCATGTTTCAAGGAGATCGAGGGTTGCGACCCTCTGGACTCCCGGGGACGATTCAAAGCTCTGCCGGAAATAATCTTGGAAAAGCTCCCGGCGGCACGTGTCGAAACCGGTTTTTCGCACAAAATGGCGGCGAAAAGGCTTTGAATCGGTGCGAGGTTCCTGTGTTACAGCGTGAGGATTTAGAGCGGAGATAAAAAGAACAGCCGTACGCTTTTGCGGACAGTAGGTTATGGCTGGGTGGGAATGGGAGATGGAGGGTGGAAAAGGGTGGTTTTGGAGAGTAATAAGAAAGGTTTGTGCAAATAGAAAGGCTTTTTGTGCACAAAAAGGTGGTTTTTGAGGGCAATTCGCAAGGCTTTCTGAAAATAAAATGCTTTTTGGTTTGTAAAGGCAAATGACTTTCAAGTGCAGTTAAAAAATTCTACAAAAGAGAATGTTTTTGCTTGATTGAAAAGGCTGTTTTTCAGCTCATGCAAGACAACTTGGAGAAGAAAAGCTTTTTGGTTGCAAAAAAGTCAGCGTTTTCAGCTCATGCAAAACCAACCAAAAAATGAAAAGCTCTTTTCAGCACGGCCAAACTTCAACTTTCCACCGCACCCAAACTAACGTGCAGTCACAAATTTCATCCGCGAAACCCCACTGTGAGCTTGCAGTGCAATATCCCATTTTCGAAACTTTGCAATCTTGCGTCTGCACTACGGTAACCCTTTCGCACCGATTCAAATCCTCACCGGCGATACCCGGGAA
>URCT01000139.1 GCA_900546385.1 uncultured Eubacteriales bacterium
TTATCGCGGACGGGATTTCTGATCCGCATAATTTAGGGGCGATTATCCGCTGTGCCGAAGGTGCCGGCGCACACGGAATCATCATTCCCAAACGCCGCGCTGCCTGCATTACGCCGGCTGTTGTCAAAGCGTCTGCCGGTGCGGTCGAGCATTTGGCGGCCGTGAAATGCACCAACATTACGGAAACCATCAAAAAGCTGAAAGACCTTGGCCTTTGGATCTTTGCCGCCGAGGCGGACGGAACGCCATACGAAAAAGCGGATTATACCGTCGGCTGTGCGTTGGTTTTGGGCAGCGAGGAAAACGGCGTTTCCGATTTGGTGCGGAAAAATTGCGATTTCACCGTTTCCATTCCCATGCGCGGAAAAGTCAATTCGTTAAATGTATCTACAGCTGCAGCGGTGCTTTTGTATGAGGCGATTCGCCAAAGAGGCTTATAAAGCATCTGCATTCTGCGGATTCAGACAAAAAAGAAAGGATGAAAACAGTGTCGGAAAAAAATACCAAAAACGCCGGACGCTTCAAGCATTTGTTTGGCTTTGACCGGGATAAGCAGGAAGACGACCGTGATGAAGTGACGGAAGATATTTTCTCGGACGATTCGGAAGATATGCCGGATTCCGCGAAAGCCGAATCGAAAAAAACGGCTGCTTCCGAAGGTTCTGTCGCCGATATTGAAAAAGAAGCCCGTAACTTTTATAATAATCATCATGCCCAGTCGGTGGAGGACAGAGTGCGCAGCATTCATGAAAATGCGCTGCACAGCTATGCCAATGAATCGGAAGAGGAATCGGCTCCGACAGAAGAGGAAGCCGATAACGCTGTGGAAGAAACCGATGTGTCTGATACATCCGATACGGAATACGTGCAAGCGGATGAATCTGCGGAAACGCCGGATGAAGAAAGTGCCGATTCCGCGGATGACTATGCGGAGGATGACGCAGACAGCGTCTCCGGAGACTTCGGCGAAACCAAAAATTATGATATGTCTCGGTTGATTTCGGTGTTGAAGGACACCAAAAACGGCGCGAAACGGAAAAAATACGAAAACGAGGACGAAGACGTCTACGAATATGAGGACGACCCGAACCAAACGGATGATACGTTGGATATTCACGATTCCGAATTGTACGACGACGTCAACGAGTACCGCCACGATTTTGAATATACCGACCGCGTGCAGGGAGCTGCCCTCTTTGCCGATTTTCGCAAAAGTGCCGTTATCGCCACAATTTCCGTCGTTTTATCGCTTTTGGCGACGGTGGTCTGCGTGTGGTTCGAACTCGGCCATGCCGCAGGACTTCCGTTTTCCGGCATGATGATGCCCGGCCGCTATGGCCGCGTCTATGCCATGATCTGCCTGCAGGTGCTTGCGCTTGCCGTCTTCTTTAATCTGGATGGTCTTTCGCGCGGCTTCCGCAAGCTTTCGCTCAAACGCCCGGCACCCGAAGCGGTTGCCGCAGTGAGTGTTTCCGTGTGTGCGCTGCATACGGTTTATACGGCAGCTGCCGCCTACGAAGCATCTTCGTATAAAACGTATTGTTTTGCCGGCTGCTTCATCCTGTTTGTGCTCTCGGTCAACACATTTGTCAAGGCGTATACGCGCTTCAAATCCTTTGCCATGGTGCTTTCGAAAAAACCGAAGCTTGCTACCAAAAACCTCGACCATCTCGCCGAAGAATTTTCTGCGTTTGATAAATATCTGAGCGAGGACAGCGAAGTTTTGGCTGTGACCAAAACCGCATCGGTGTCCGATTTCGTCAAGCGTACCTATACCGTGCCTTCCGCGCTCCGGTCATGCAATGCGTTTATGTATGCTATGCTTGTGTTTGGCCTTGTGGCGGCATTTGCCGGTGTGTTCTTTCTCAATAAATCCCCGTATGAGGCCATCAGCGGAGGCTTGCTCATATATCTGTTTTCCGCTCCGGTCGGAATGCTGCTCGCGACGGCTCTTCCGTATTTCGTTTCTTCCATGAAAGCGTCGGCTTTGCACGCCGCCATCCTTGGTGAGGCTGCCGGTGACTTTTTGGATAATGCCGCCGTGCTTTCGTTTGACGATACGGAGGTCTTTCCGCCGAAAACCGTAAAAATCACCAATATTAAGACCTACAATGAACACCGAATCGACAAAATCGTTGTTTACATGACGGCTATTTTCAATAAAATCGGCGGACCGTTGTCCTATGTGTTTGCCAGCTCCCTGCAGGAGGTTCCGGCTGATGTCGGTGAGATCATGGTGCATGAAACAAGTGCCGACGGCCTCCATTTGAAGGTCGGTGAGGACGATGTCTTGGTCGGAACAAGCGCGTATTTGCGGATGTTTGATATTGAAACACCGGTGGATGCGGTCGATGAGACTGAAATACGTTCGCTTACCAGCATTTTGTTCCTTGTGTGCAACAATGAGATTGCCGCAAAATTCTATATCCGCTATTCCTTCAACCGTCGGTTCGAACCGGTTCTGCGCGGTATTTACGATGCCGGTATCTGCTGCGGTATCCGTACCTTTGATCCGGGCGTGGATGATCAGTTGGTCGCCGGAAATCTCAAAGAAACCAATTATCCGATCCATGTCATTCGCAAGGATATCAAGGAAATCGGCCATGTCGAAGAATCGCTTTCCAGCAGCGTCATTTCGCTTTCCTCGATACATAATTATCTGAAAGCGTTCTTGCTTGTCGATCGCCTGAACGGTCTTTATCGCACGGCAAAGGTTCTTTCGATTATCGGCGCGCTTGTCGGCCTGGCACTTTCGGCGTTCTTCTTTGTTACCGGCGGCACGCTTGCCGCATCGTCGCTGTTGCTGTTCCAGATCTTCTGGCTGCTTCCGCCGGCAATCTTCTCGTTTCTCGGAAAATAATTATATAAAAGGAGATACATTACTATGAAGCTCTTCAAAAAAGCATTGTTCGCGGCACTGTTGGTCGGAACGCTCTCCACGGCAGCTTTTTCTGCCGATGCCGAAATTCCAGACGAACACTTAAAGGATATTAAAGCCTCCGATGAGCAAAGCATCAGCATCCTCTGTGTCGGCAACTCCATTCTCAATCACGGCGCAAGCGAATCGATCGGTTGGTTCGGAAATTGGGGCATGGCTGCTTCCGCTAAGGAGAAGGACTATTTCCATCTGCTCCAACAGAAAGTAGCCGATGCCGGTTATGAAAACGTTACCTGGAGCTCGGTCGGCGTAGCACCGCTTGAACGTGAAATCGATAAGCGCACCGATTACGATTATAAAAGTGAAATCGATTCCATGCTCGCTCCGTCAGTCACTAAGTCCGTGCCGGATGTTGTCATTTTCCAAATCGGTGAAAATGTCAACAAAGACCCGACGCGTGAGTCGTATGAAATTGCACTTACCAAACTCGCTGAGTATTGCCAGTCTGTCAATCCTGATGTCGAGATTATTTTCTGCAAACCGTTCTGGGACGGCAAAGCTCTTTGCATGGGCGCACAGAATGCCGCTATTAACCTCGGCTTTACCTATGCGGATCTCGCACAGTTCAACACGAATGAAAACAAAGCGGTTGGCTTGTTTGAGCACGGCGGCGTTGCCAATCATCCGGGCGACAAGGGCATGGCCAACATTGCCGATGAAATCTTCAAACAGCTCGATATCATTCTCTATAAGAAATACAAAGATCCCGAACAGGTTGAGGTTAAGCTCGACGGCAAGTATATCACGTTTGATGTGCTGCCGCGTTTGGTGAATGACCGCACCATGATTCCGGTGCGCGCAGTTGCCGAAGCTTTCGGTGCCGATGTGGACTGGGACGGTGAAACAGAAACCGTGATTATCGAAAACGGTTCTGTCAAGATCCTTATGAAACTCGGCGAAAACTTCTTCACCAAAAACGGTGAAAAAATCGAACTCGATGCACCGGCATTTGAAACCGATGGCCGCACGCTTGTACCGGCAAGAGCCATTGCCGAGTCGCTCGACTGCAAGGTCGATTGGGACGATAAGACCCAAACCGCTTTGGTATTCTCTCCGGTTGAAGAAACCGCAAAGCTTCCGACTGCCGTTGAGGCCGACCCGTGCGAAAATCTCAAGAAGTACGGCTTCTATGCAGGCGGCAACTCCAAAGTCTCGGTTGTCGATGATGACGACGAACACGGCAAGGTGTATAAGGTCGAAGCCACGACTGCCGGAAAAGCGTGGACATATATTTGGGTAAAAATGGATTTGGAACCCGGTAAGACCTATATCGTTGAAGCTGATTTGAAAGCGGCCGATACCAACGGTGCCGGTGAAGCGGTTGACAGCGGCAATATCGGCTTCTGCCTGCATTTCGACGGCAAAGATCACGGTATCGGCATGACCCAGGTCACGACCGATGAATGGACGCATGCTGCAGTGGAATATTCGGTTCCGGAGGGCTTTACAAAGAATTCGGACAACGATTCCTTCGGCATCTTTACCGACCCGTTAAACAATATTGCAGGCAGCTTCTATGTCGACAATATCACCGTAAAAGTAAAAGAATAATAGAACGCACACGCGATTTGGAAAAATGCACAAATCGCGTGTGCTCTTTTTGTTGAAAAGGGAAAAAAACGAGTACTTTTTATAAAATGCCGGTTTTCAGTTGACTTATTACAAAAAAATTGGTATAATATTCAATAAGAAAGGGATGTTTCCCGAAAAAATAAAGGAGAATGATTATGAAAAAAATCACTCGTATCGTCCTTGCGGCACTTCTTGTTGCCTGCACGGTATTCACCTTTGCAGCTTTTGCCGAAGATGAAGGTCGCGTCATTACGGTAACGCTCGACGGCAATCCCATTGCTTTTGACGTTCCGCCGCAGCTTATCGAAGGCAGAACCATGGTTCCGCTTCGCAAGATTTTCGAAGCACTCGGCGCAGAAGTTTCTTGGGACGATGCAACCCAAACCGCCAGCGGCGTAAAGGGCGACACCACTGTCAAGATCACCATCAACGAAAAGGTTCTCTACAAGAACGGCCAGGCAATCACGCTCGATGTTCCGGCGCAGCTGGTCAATGACCGCACGCTCGTTCCGGCTCGTGCCATTTCCGAAAGCTTTGAAGTGAAGGTTGACTGGGATGACGCTACCTCTACGGTTATCCTCGAAAGCCCGAAGGCTGTTGAAAAGAAGCACGTTGAACTGAAAAAAGACGCTTTTGTTGCCGGTAACGGTTACCACATTATCAGCAATGACGGCGATAAGATTTCGGAAAATTCTCCGGTTACCGTGGCAGATGTTGAAGGCGGCGTACAGGTTTCGCACGGCGGCTACTATCAGGACGGCAAGAACTGGGGCGGCGTTGCACTCAAAGACGCTTATAAGCTTGATGGTCTTTCGGTTACCGTTAAATACGATCAGGTTCCGGAGGTTACCTCTGCGACGGACTGCTGGATCTGCATTGATTTCTTAAATAAGCCGCAGCTGTTCCAGGTCAGCGATGTTGCCGGCAACCCGGGCTTTATGAATCTTTTCCGCTTTGGCAAACCGGCTCTTGAACTCTATAACGGTATAACGACATTCCAAGGCATCTCCGGTCTTGAATATGACAGCTCTATTTTTGCCATCAAGAGCGGCGACGTCGTAACTGTTTCCGCAAAGCTTGAAGGCGATTACTACGCTTTCACA
>URCT01000140.1 GCA_900546385.1 uncultured Eubacteriales bacterium
GGCTACCTCCCCCGGCTTTTGCGAAACCAAGGTGCTTGCCGGAAGTAAGGTAAGCTTTTGCGACATTTCGGAGCGCAGCGCGTGCGTCATCTTCTGCCCGAAAAGCACAAGCAGTGTCTCCTGTGCCGAAGAAAGCACGCCCTCAAGCACCAAGCTTCCGAAATAGAGAAGCATGGCCGCAAGCGCAATCGGCAAGCCGCCGGTCAGCCGGTCAATGATCTGCGCCAAAAGTAACGGCGGAACAAGGGACGCGATGACACAAGCCGCCACGCACAAAAGCGTTCCGAGCGAAAGAAGTCTGTGCGTCAGCACCGCCTGTTTGAATGCGGCAAATACGCCTTTACGCTTCATGGTTTTCCCCTCTTTCTTGGCTTTCATAAAGCCGACGGTATGCCGGAACGGACGCAATAAGCTCGTCGTGCGTGCCGACGGTCGTTTTGCCGCCCTCCATAAATAGAATCTGTTGCATTTGCGGAAAATGGTACAGCCGGTGCGATATTAAAAAGACGACCTTATCGTTGGCATAGTCCCGCAAATTTGCAAAAACCGTATCCTCCGTTTTGCGGTCAAGAGCCGAGAACGGATCATCCAAAACAAGCACCGGACGCGGATGGGCGAGCGTTCTTGCAAGTGCCAAACGCTTGGCCTGTCCGCCGGAAAGGCGCGTGCCGCGGCTTCCGATAACGGTTTCGACGCCGTTTTCCATGGCCGCCACCTCATCGCTTAGCGCGACAGCCGCAAGATACGGTACAACCTCTTGCTCACTGCCGCAAAGCACATTGCTTTTCACCGTGTCGGCGCTTAGCTCCGGGTCATGTCCCAAATAGCCGACTGTTCCGGCAAGTTCCCGTGAAGAAAGATCGGCAAGCTCTTTGTCACCAAACCGAACTGAGCCGCCATAGGGGGCTTCGCAGAGAAAGACGCGTCCAAAGGTGGATTTTCCGCAGGCCACCGGCCCCGTCACGCCGATGATATCGCCGGGATGTGCCGTGAGGGAAAGTCCCGAAAAGATGGGGGCTTCGCCGTAGGCAAAAGAAAGCGCCGAAAGCGTTACATCTGCGGGCGGCGCGATTTTGAGCGTTTCAAGCGGTGCAGGGCTTGTCAGGCGCGGTTTGATACGCTTCCAAGAGACCTCGGCTTTCTGCACCGCATTGAACAGCTTTGCCACCTTGGAGGATTTCACGACCAACTTGGTAAAACACGAAAGAAAGGTGGTGAACGCTGCAATGCCCCATGCGCTCCAGCCGGAACCCAACACATTTTTTGTGCCAAACCACAGGATGAACAGCACACCGGCTTCGGAGGCCGCAAGATACAGCGGCGGAAGTGCCGACTGCCACACGCTGTTGCGCACGGCCGTCTTTTCGTAGGCGTTCAGCGTTTGCTCATAGCGTTCTTCTCTGGCTTTTTCGCAGCCGTATATGCGATAGGTCACGGCATTTTCCGCGCGGTCGAGCGCACCGCCGTTTAGGGCTGCCGCCGCCTTTTTGTAGGCCGCACCGGCGCGCTGCACCGGCTTTTTCATGCGTGCCGCGCAAAAATAGGAAAGCGGCGTAAAAACAAAGCTGAGTAAAGCCAATCGCCAATCGTACACCAAAAGCATGACCGCGTAACCAACAAGTGCCACGCCGGTGTCGAACACCTCGGTGGTGAACTTGCGCATTCCCTCCACGCAATCGTCTACATCGGCGATGGCCTTCGTCATAATCTCGCCAGCACCCTCTTTTTCCAGCGAAGCGCGGCTTGCACGCACAAGATTGGCATATAAAATGCCCTTCATGCGGCGGTTGATGTTGTTGGCAAAGCGGCGCACATAGAAGCGTTTGACAAAGCGTGAAGCCTGTACGGCAAGCGTGACGGCAAGATAGGCAAGCACAAGCACGGCCATGGTCTGTGCGGTCTTGCTGCCGCCAAGAATGTCAGCAAGCGTTCCGGCAAGACGTCCCTCAAACCACGGTGTGGCAAGCAAACCGACGTTATAAAGCAATCCCGAAAGCGTCACAAGCACAAGCGGCAGCCATTCGGCGCGGAAATAAGACAAAATCCGGTCCGGACGAAACGTTTTTTCCGTTTTCATGCGTGTCTCACTCCCTTTGACCGCCGCTAAAATGCGGAAAGCCTTGGCGGCTTTCGGTTTTGGAGGCGGCATACAGCTTGTCCAATAAGCTTGCAAAGGTTTTCGCCTGCTCATCGGTCAGAACGGAGGTCAGATATTCGTAAAAAGCGGTTTCGATCTCAGCTTTGGAGGCTTTCATAGCCTCGGCTTTTTCGGTTGGATACAACAGCTTGCTGCGCCCGTCGTCCGGGTCGTCCTTGCGCACAAGAAAGCCTTTGGCTTCGAGATTTTTGGTTCGGCGCGCAATGGCCGCTTTGTCGGCATTCAGAATTTCCGCAAGTTTCGCCTGCGTGCAGCCGGCATTGTGGCGCAAGGCATGGATCAAATCGATCTCCGCCGTGCCAACACCCTGCTCACGCAATGAGACCAACACCAGTTTTTCGGCTTCTCGGGCGATTTTTGTGATCTTTCGTTCGGTTATATCCATGTGTATCCCTCCGTAAAAATTTTGATTGTATGTACATAGTTGTATATACAACTATTATAGCCTGAATTTTTCATTTGTCAAGTGGTTGCATGAAAAAACAGCGGTTTGCTTTCGCAAACCGCTGTCAGTTGATTGTTTTTTAGTGAGCGATGCACTTTTCGGTTTCGATATCGAAGAAGTGTGCGTGCGTGATATCGAACGCCACCTTAACGGTATCGCCGCTCTTTGCCTTGGAACGGGACGAAACGCGTGCGATAAGGTTGGTTTCTTCGCCCATGGAGAGGTACAGATAGATTTCTGCGCCCATAAGCTCGGTAACATCAACCATCGCGTCTGCCGTCCAATCGGTCAACGTGGAGAGGTACATCGGTTCGTCATGGATAGCTTCCGGACGGATACCCATGTTCACTTCTTTGCCGACATATTCAGCAAGAGCCGGATTTTCAGCCTTTTCGGTCGGGAGCTTGAACTTGCAGCCAGCAAACGAAACATACATATCCGCGCCTTCCTTGGAAAGCGTAGCCTTGATGAAGTTCATCTGCGGTGTGCCGATAAAGCCGGCAACGAATACGTTGCAAGGCAGATCGTACAGGTTCTGCGGCGTATCGACCTGTTGGATAAGGCCGTCCTTCATGACAACGATACGGGAAGCCATGGTCATAGCTTCGGTCTGGTCATGCGTAACGTAGATAAAGGTGGTGCCGAGTCTCTTATGGAGCTTGGTAAGCTCGGTTCTCATGGATGCACGAAGCTTTGCATCGAGGTTGGAGAGCGGTTCGTCCAAAAGGAAGACCTTCGGTTCACGCACGATGGCACGACCCAAAGCAACACGCTGTCTCTGACCGCCGGACAAAGCCTTCGGACGTCTGTCGAGTAAGTGCGAGATATCGAGGATACGGCCGGCTTCTTCCACGCGGCGTTTGATTTCATCCTTCGGCGTTTTGCGGAGCTTCAAGCCGAATGCCATGTTTTCAAACACGGTCATGTGCGGATACAGAGCGTAGTTCTGGAACACCATCGCAATATCTCTGTCCTTCGGTGCGACATCGTTGACGATGCGGTCGCCGATATACAGTTCGCCTTCGGTAATTTCTTCAAGACCCGCGATCATACGGAGTGTGGTGGATTTACCGCATCCGGAAGGACCGACGAGAATGATAAATTCTTTGTCTTTGATTTCAAGGCAGAAATCGTTAACGGCCGTTACGCCGCCCGGATAACGCTTGAAAATGTGTTTTAAGCTTACACTTGCCATTTTGTTATTCCTCCCAAAGAATAAAACATACGTTTTCTATCATCAAAGATACAGTCTTATCTTATCAGCTTATATAATAACAAATTTTTCCGAAAAAGGAAAGTGTTTTTGTACCCAAATTTTTCAGCGCATATTTGTGCACATTTGACAAAAATCAATGATTTCGAGCGTATATCAAAGAATTCGGGAGTTTTTCAAACAGCCAAAAACAGAATTTGTTACTTTTCAACAAAATTACAGGAAATACTTGTGCAAATCCTTGATATCTGCCGAATCTTCCTCAAAGAGTTCCCAGTTTTCGATGTGTTCGCACGCTTCGCCGGGCTTTAAGGTATAAAGCGGCGACAGGGTTTCGACCTCTAAGAAGCTTGCGCAGGAATACATTTCCACCGAGCAGCCGTTATCGGGATAAGAAGCACCCGGAATAAAGGCCGTCGTAATGCGGAACGCGGTGCCGTGATTGAGGCAGACGGCAACGCCGGCGGTGTTGTTAGCGCCGATTTTGAACGGAAGCTCCGCGTTCACATCCTGGGCAAGTCCCAAATAGGTATCGTCCATAAAGAAGCGTTTGTCGGTCATGACGTTATACGGCCAAAGCATCAGCGTGCGGTTGGCTAAAAGCCCGGTATCCTCGGTCGCCTGCTTGACAAACGCCCGGCCGCCCTTATCGGTCACGTTGAGACCCCAGATGGCGCCGGTCTGCGTGCGATCGGACATATTGGTAAGCACGTGCTTGACGCTTGCCTTAGCTTCGGTTTCATCGACCGTGATGATGAGCGTTTCCTGCCAGCCGGTGAAGATCTGCTTGGGTGCATAGAAGGTAAACACATTATGCTCCACGGTATATGCCACCGGATCGTTATCGGGATAATAGGTTTCGGGATGCTTTTCGGGGCTGACCCAAAAACGATGGCCGCCGCAGATGTTCCAGCGTGCGCCCTTGCCGAACATATCCTGCAGATTCGGCTCGTCGTGATAGATGGCAAGCGCGTCGTCGTTGAACATCATGTTTTCCTTGCCGACAAGGTTCAATTTGATGATGCGCGGGCCGCGGTCGACCGTCACATACAGTTCCATCGCGCCGTTTTCGATGCAGACGCATTTGCCGAAGGTTGAATACTCTTTTACTTCATAGGTTAATGCCATAAATACTCCCTCATTTTTATCAATATGAAATCAGACGCATCCGGACGTTGTTTTGTTCCGTGACGGACGCGTTTTTTTACAAAATTTTACAGGCTTTCGACAGTCTTTTTGAGAAGCTCCGCGCGGTCAGTCTTTTCCCATGTCACGCCGAGATCCTCGCGACCGAGATGGCCGTAGGCGGAAAGCTGTTTGTAGATCGGACGGCGCAGATCGAGCATTTCGATGATGGCTGCCGGGCGGAGGTCAAAGCAGCGGTTCACGGCTTCGGCAATTTTTGCTTCGCCATAGGAGGACGTGCCGAAGGTATCGACAAGCACGCTCACCGGACGCGCCACGCCGATGGCATACGCGATCTGGACTTCGCACTTTTTGGCAAGGCCTGCGGCAACGACGTTTTTCGCGACGTACCGTGCGGCATAAGCGGCACTGCGGTCAACCTTAGTCGGGTCTTTGCCGGAGAACGCGCCGCCGCCGTGACGAGCATAGCCGCCATAGGTATCGACGATGATCTTGCGGCCGGTAAGGCCGGTGTCGCCGTTC
>URCT01000141.1 GCA_900546385.1 uncultured Eubacteriales bacterium
CGGTGTGTGCACAATGCGGATAAGCTTGTCCACACCGGCCATGGCAAGTATTTTTTCGATCCGTACCGACGGATTTTTAATAAACATTTTTGCACCGATCTCCTGAAGCCTGCGGTATCTGCCAAGCACAAGCCCAAGACCCGAGCTGTCCATAAAATCGATGTCGCTGAGTTCTAACACCAGCGATTTCGGCCGCGTTTCGGCAATCATCCGATCTAAGCTTTCCCGAATCTCGGCGGCGCTGTGGTGATCGATCTCGCCGCAAAGACCGACAAGCAGTCCCTCCGGCGTGCTGTACGCTTTCATCTTCATACGCGTTTTCCTCCTTACATACGAGCAAACGAGTTTCCGGGCGGCTGTTTTTGTGTTTGGCAGCCGCTCTTACCTTCTTCATTATACGGATGTGTGCGTGCGAAAAAAGTCGGAATATGAGCGGCATTTCAAAATTCCGCAAAAAGCGGTTTGTACGCATAGTTTTCCCATGCGCGGCAAAACTATGTATGAAAAACGGGAGGAAACAGTATGTTAAACGGATATTCGGCGGACGGCGTCTGCCAAAAGCTGTGGGAGACCTTTGATAAATGCGGCGATTTCAACCTGCGTCCGGTTTTATGCGCCGGAAAGACCGTGTATCTTGCCAATATCGGCAATTTTTCCGGCCGTACCTATATCACCGAAAGCGTGGTCAAGCCGCTGGTGGCGCAAAGCACGCCGCCGGAAAACGAGGATGCCTTTGCCGGCATTCTCTGTTCCTCCGAAGCCGAAAAGCTTTCTTCGTTCGACAGCCTTGTCGAAAAGGTGCTTGCCGGAAGCGCGGTGGTTTTCACGGATATTCCGGACGGCGTGAGCGCGTATGCGGCAAGCGCCCGAAACGATCCGTCGCGCGGCGTGGGTGAACCCCAAAACGAGGTGGTGGTGCGCGGTCCGCGAGAAGGCTTTATCGAAAAGGCCGAGGATAATGTGGCACTTTTGCGCAAACGCTTACGCACACCGAATATGAAGGTGCTCAATACCAAGGTCGGGAAGTGTTCCGAAACAACGGTCAAGGTGGTCTACCTCGAAAACGTTGCCGATGCCGCCCTTGTGGACGATATTCTGCGGCGTATTGCGGCAATCAAGCTCGATTCGGTCATGGATTCCGGCTATATCGAACAGTTTTTGACCGACGGCACACCGCGTCTGTTCACCGAGGTCGGCAACAGCGAAAAGCCCGACAAGGTCGCTGCCAAGCTTGCCGAAGGACGCGTCGCCATCATCTGCGACGGAAGCCCGGTGGTGTTAACCGTGCCGTACCTGTTTATCGAAAGCCTGCAATCGGCCGAGGATTATCTCAAAACGCCGTATTATGCGACCTTTGTGCGTCTTATCCGCTTTGCTGCCATGCTGCTTTCGCTGTATCTGCCGGCGTTCTATATCGCTGTGATGGAACACCACAAAAACGCCGTGCCGCCGGGTCTGTATGCTGCCATGACGGGCGCAAGGCGCGATATCCCGTTCAGCCTGTTTGGAGAGCTTGTGGTCATTCTCATCATTTTCGAATTTATCCGCGAGGTGGGCGTGCGGATGCCGGGTGCGGTGGGCGACGCGGTCAGCATTGTCGGCGGCCTTATTTTGGGCGATGCCGCCATCAGCGCGGGCATTTCGAGCGCACCGGTCATCATGGTGGCGGCTCTCACGGCCATCTGCACCTTCATTCTGCCGCCGTATATGAATACAACCGTGCTTGTGCGGCTTGCAAATCTTATTGCCGCGCGATTATTCGGCGTGGTGGGCATTGCCTTTGCGTTTACCGCACTTGTGGTGCATCTATGCGGCAAAACCTCGTTCGGCGTGCCGTATCTCATGCCGCTAAGTCCGCTAAGCCTTGCCGGACTCAACGACACATTGCTCATGCGGCCGAAAAAAGCCCTTGGCAACGCCGCGCGTGAATTGGAGGACAGCGACGCATGAAAAAACGCTTTGCAAACGCGAAATATCCGACCGTTCTCTTGCTTTTTCTCTTGCTTCTGCCGATGCTTGGCGGCTGCGCGGCGCAAAGCGAAAAAACGACGCTGTATGTCAAAAAAATCGAACTCGATAAGGACGAGATCGGCTTTCGGCTGTATGTCACCGTTCTTTCGGAGGACGCTTTTACGGGTTCCAAAGGCGCATCGGATAAATCGGACACGGCAGATGAATCGGATAAATCCGAAAAATCAGATACGTCAGATACGTCTGCGGACGGCGCATCGACCGAGAAAAACGCCGCCGGTCTTGCAAGCTCCGGCCGGGATACGGCGGAAAGCGATCCAACCACACTTATGTACGGCGGAAAAACGCCGCGGGACGCCTTTGATGCCTTTTTTGCCGCTAACCCCGTTATTTATACCGGTACGTTGGAGGCCTATGTGTTCGGCGACACCTTAACGGAGGACGATTTGTTTGAAACGGCGCTATACCTGCTCGATTCGCCGTCCCTGCCGCTCAAAATATTGGTGCGTGACCGCGAAAACGCTTCCAAAAGCCGCCAAAACGGCTGAAGCCGAAAGAGAGGGATTTTTCCATGAATATGCAGTCGACCAAACCGACCCGAAAAGCCAAAAATCAAGCCGTTTCCTATGCCCTCATCACCTTTTCCTACCTGTATGCCGGGACGGTGCTTCGCAAGCCCTTTTATGCAGGCGGCGTGCCGCTTTTGGGGCTTTTGGTAAGCGGCGGTGCACTGCTTGTGTTTTCCTATGTCTGTGCCGCCTATTTTGCCGGACGAGCCGGACGCGGCACACGTGCGCCGAGCGGCTTTTTTGCGGTGGTGTGCGGTGCGCTCTGCATGGTGTTCTGCGCGGCCATCCTGGCACGCTTTTTGGGGTCGCTTGCCTATTTTGACGTTGATTACGGAAAGCCGTTTGTGGTGATCTGCGCGTTTTTGGCGTGCCTTGGCATCACATTATATGCGGCGGCACGCACGCGGCTTTGTGTGGGCGGCTTTGCGCTGTTGACGGCGATCCCGTTTCTTTTGTGGACGTGTCTCGGCTTTTTCGCGTTTTTTACCACCAAAAAGGCCTTTGCGTTAACGTCGCCGCTTGGCGGCTTTTCTTTTCGCACCGGACTTGTGCCGTTACTTTCGGAAACGGCGTATATCTGCCTCGACACGGTCTTTTTGGCAGTCGTTTTGTGCGATGGACAAAACGAAGAAACGCGAAATCTGACACCGCGGGCCTTTTTGCGCGGCACGGCGCTGTTTTTGCTTGCGGTCGGTGCAAATCTTGTCAAAAATCTGCTGCTGTTCGGGCAAAGGCTTGCCGGGGCGGCGGCCTATCCCGATCTTGCGGCCGTGCGGTTAGTGCCGATTTTGGATCTGCCGGAGCTGTCGGTGATGATCAACACCTTTGCGTGTACCGTCAAATTAAGCGTGTATGCGGCGTGTGCCGTGACGCTTCTCAAAAACGCGTTCGGTGCGCGATACAACGCCGCCGTCACAAACGGCTTTTTTGCGGCTTTTCTCAGTGCCTTTTGCGCCTTTTTCTTTACCATGCGGCAAAAGGCGGCGGAAGGCATCGACAATGCCGCGTTCGGCGCGTTTTGCCTTGCCGCACTTATCTGCTTTGTGTTATACCCGGTTTCGGTGCGGAAAAACGGCAAGACTTGACTTTCCGGCATAAAAATGATATGATAGATAGGTAAAAACTCTGCCCGGAGGGAGTCCTATGGCAAAAGCAAGCGAAAGAGACCTTGACAACAGCCGCGCGGCAAACGTCGCGGAATTAAAAAGCCGCCTAAAAAACGGGAACATTTCGGGTTCCTATCTGTTTTTCGGCGAAGAAGACTACTTAAAGCACTATTATGTCAACGACATGATGCGCTTCTGCGGCGACCGCAAGCTCAATGTCCGCACCTTTTACAGCGATGATTTTTCGCTTTCCGATTTCACCAATGCCTGTCGGACGACCGCTTCGGGCGAAGCAAGTATGTTTGATGAGCCGTCGGAGACGGCCGAAAAAACCGAGACCTGTCGGCTGATCCGGCTTTGCGGCGTGCCGTTCGATGAGCTGTTCAAAAACGGCGACTTGACGGGCGCGGACGAAAAATATCTGCTGTCGCTCATCGAAGATCCCGACGAAGGCGTCATCATCGTTTTTGTTCTCTATCCGGGCAGTGAGGAGCTGTTGAAAACCGGGTTCTACAAAAAGATTGCCGAGCGGTCGCTCTGCGTGCTGTTCCGGCATGAAGCAAACGGCAGCAATATGCTGTTATCCTGGATCTTGCGCCATTTTTCGCGCGCGGGCATTACCGCCGACCGGCACGTAATTTCCTATTTCAACAACTATGTCGGCAACGATATGACGACGCTCAAGAATGAAATCGAAAACTGTGTGAACTATCTGCGGTATGAAGGCCGCGACACCCTGACTGTGGCGGATGTCGATTTTATCTGCAAAAAAAGCATTTCGGCGCAGATTTTCGATATTTCCAACAAAGCCCTCGAGGGAGATTATGCCGCGTCGCTTGCCGCTTATCGCAAAATCCGCGCGGACGGCGAAAAAGATTTACTCATCTACGGCGTGCTTGCCAAAGCAGTGTACGATTTATGCACGGTGGAGCGGCTTTCCGCGGCCGGGCTTCCGTTTGCCGAGATCTTAAAAACTTCAAAGTTACACGAATATGCCGTGAAAAAGCAGCTGAATATCTTAGCCAAGCGCAAAAGAAACGCGGACGCTTCGTATGCCGCCTATGCCGCCGAAACGCTCCTTGCGTATGACGCACCCATCAAAACGGGTCGCTCGGACGGCTATGACCTGTTGGAAGAACTGATTTTCAAGCTTGCCGTCGGAAAGCAAGCGTAAACTATAAATAAGGAGAATTTTATGTCGGAACAATTGAAAATACAAACACTTACCGCAGAGGACAGGGAAGAATTCTTATCGCTCAGCCGCGATTTTTACCGTTCGGACGCGGTTTTGCACGAAATCGATGAAAGCTGTCACATACACGCCTTTGACGAGATGATGCGCAGCGGCGAATATCTGCTGGGCTATCTGCTCAAATATGACGGAAAAACAGCCGGATACGCCGTGTTAAACAAAATGTTTATGCGTGAGGTCGGCGGAACGGTGGTTTGGGTAGAGGAATTGTACATAACGCCGCCGTTTCAGGGCAAAGGCTTGGGAAGCGCGTTTTTTGCGTGGCTTGAGCAAAATGTGCCGGCGGTGCGTTACCGTTTGGAGGCAGAGCCGGACAATGTGCGCGCCATGGCCTTATATAAGCGGCTCGGCTATGAGGTTTTGCCGTATGTGCAGATGATCAAGGATGCTTTGTAAGAAAAAGGACATCAAACCGGCTCGGTTTGATGTCCTTTTTGGCGGCTATGCCGCCGGAGAATGCGCCGCCGCAGGCGGCGGAAAAAGCACGCGGAGCGTGCCGTCCCGGCAGGGACGAACTTTCCATAGGAAAGTTACAAAGTTTTTTGCCC
>URCT01000142.1 GCA_900546385.1 uncultured Eubacteriales bacterium
CGGCATCTTCTCGCCGTAGCAGTCGATCAGCTTGATGCCGTTATCGTAGTAGGGGTTGTGGCTGGCGGAAATCATGATGCCGCAGTCGAAATCCTCGGTACGCACGACATACGAAACCGAAGGCGTGGTGGTAACGTGCAGCAAATAGGCGTCCGCGCCGCTTGCCACAAGACCGGCAACAAGTGCATATTCGAACATATAGCTCGAACGTCTGGTGTCTTTGCCGATGACGATTTTACACTTATGTTCTTTACCGTAGTACCAGCCGAGATAGCGGCCGACTTTATAGGCGTGTTCAACGTTTAAGGTAATGTTGGCTTCGCCGCGGAAGCCGTCTGTACCGAAATATTTTCCCATATACATTCTCCATTATTGACGTTCATTCATATTGTACGCAAGAGCTCTTTCGGGTATTCCTGCGGAAGAAGCCGCATAAAGCACGGCTTCTTCGGTTGTTTCTCACTCGACCGTGACCGATTTTGCAAGGTTGCGCGGTTTATCCACATCGCAGCCAAGCATACGCGCGGTGTAATAGGCGATAAGCTGCGAGAGGGTTGCCGTCGGAATGGGCATAAACAGCTCGTCAAGCGTCGGCACGCGAAGGATATCGTCCGCGATGTTCTCCGGGATGACGGCGTTTTCATCGCACATTAAAATCACTCGTGCACCGCGTGCGCGCACCTCTTTGATGTTGCTTAACATCTTCTCGTAAAGGCCCGCATAGTTTGCAAGCGCAAACACCGGCGTTCCGTCGGTGATCAGCGAAATGGTGCCGTGCTTGAGTTCACCGGCCGCATAGGCTTCGCAATGGATATACGAAATTTCTTTTAATTTGAGTGCCGATTCCATGCTGAGCGCATAGTCTGCGCCGCGTCCGATAAAGAAAATATCGTTGTTATCCTTATACTTTTTGGCGATGGCCGCGCACGCCTTTTCACTGTCAAGTGCCTTTTGAATCATTTTGGGTGCCATGTCGAGAAGCTCTGCCGTATACGCCTTGGTTTTCTGCTCGTCGAGCTTGCCGCAGGCATAGGCAAGCCGCAGTGCAAACAGATACATCACCGCAAGCTGAACGGTATACGCTTTGGTGCTGGCCACGGCAATTTCCGGACCTGCCCAGGTATAGATAACGCTGTCGGCTTCTCTTGCGATCGAAGAACCGGCAACGTTGACGATGGCAAGCGTATACACGCCGCGCTCCTTGGCAAGGCGCAGAGCCGCCAGCGTATCTGCCGTTTCGCCTGACTGGGAAACGATGATCACAAGGTCATTTTTGCCGAGAATCGGGTCTTTATACCGGAATTCCGATGCAATCTCCACATTCACCGGCACGCGTGCCAGCTTTTCGACGGCATATTTTCCGATAAGACCGGCGTGCATGGCCGTTCCGCAGGCAACGACATGGATGTTTTCGAAGGACGCAAGACGTTCATCGGTCAGTTCCGGAATACCAAAATCCGGCATTCCGTTCTTGACGCGCGGACGAACCGTTTTGATAAGTGCATCCGGTTCTTCGTGAATCTCTTTCATCATGAAATGCTCGTAGCCGCCCTTTTCGGCCGCTTCGACATCCCAATCCGCCGTTTCGAGCTTTTTCTCGACCGTTTTTCCGTCGCGTGAGAGAACTGTCACGGCTTTTGCCGTGATAACAGCCACTTCGCCCTCATCGATACGGAAATAACGATTGGTATACTTCAGAACAGCCGGGATATCCGACGCAATGAAATTGCCGTTATCGGATACTGCGACAATCAAGGGATTATCCTTGCGCGTGGCATAGATTGTATCCGGATGCCCCGCAAAAACCGCCCCAATGGCATAAGAACCGCTGAGATGTGCGATAGCCTTCTGCATGGCAGCTGTCGGGTCGCTTGTCTCGACAAAGTAATAATCAATGAGCTTTGCCGCGATTTCGGTATCGGTCTCCGACACGAACGTATAGCCCTTTCCGAGCAAGAAATCCTTGATTTCGTGATAGTTCTCGATGATGCCGTTATGCACGATATACACGCGCGGCGTACCGTGCGGATGCGCATTGACATCGCTCGGCTCGCCGTGAGTCGCCCAGCGCGTATGGCCGATGCCGCAATGCCCTTCGAGTTTGTCAGCAAGATGGTTTAGCTTGTCGCGAAGGAGCGCGAGACGCCCTTTGGATTTGACGACCTGCAAGGTATTATTCGTGTCAAAAACCGCAATGCCTGCCGAGTCATAGCCGCGGTATTCGAGAGATTCGAGTCCTTCCAAAAGTCTGGGGACGGCGTTTGCGCCGCCCGTATAGCCGATAATTCCACACATAAGAAATAGTCTCCGTTTCACAAAATTTGCTTTTGTTCCGGTGGGACAAAGCCGGAATTGTCAGCTGAAAATTGAATTGTTAAGGTTCAGTTTCTCCGTGAATCCATTTTTGTACGGTTTTTCTTTCAAAAAACGCTTTGTATGGATTCTTTCGACAGGAGACTGCCGAAGAAATATCCGCCGAAAATTTCGATAATTTCTTTCCTCGTCGCCGCACAGAAAAAATTCCGTTGCCTGTGCGGTCTGGCGCTAAAACAGGGTTCGGCAAAGGGCTTCCCTTGCTGCTTGCCAAGAGCCGGCAAGACTGTCTTTTCATTACAATGCAAATACGACTGCCGCGAAACAGCGGTCGCTTTGCAGTTCCGCTTTTCCGTGTCCCGTATTCATTATATTCGTTTTTTGGATACAATGTTTCGGCAAAGCGTGCCGTTTCAAAGCCTTACAGCTTAACGACGATGCTCTTTTCCGATTTGTAGATACGGTTTTCCGGAACATAGCCACGCACACGTGAGAGCGGATACACCGTGCAGTTTTTGCCGAGCACCGTGCCCGGACACAAAACGCTGTTGCAGCCGACCTCGGTTCCGTCGCCGACCATGGCACCGAATTTCTTTAGTCCGGTCTCCACTTTCCCGTCGGCGGTCTTAACCGACACGGGCGTTTTATCGCTCTTGACGTTGGACGTGATGGCACCGGCACCAAGATGGGACTTATAGCCGAGAACCGAATCGCCCACATAGTTGTAGTGCGGAATCTGAACGTTGTCAAAGACAATGCTGTTTTTGACCTCGGTGGAATTACCGACCACACAGTTGTTTCCCACAAGCACGCTTCCGCGGATAAAGGCACAATGTCTGACCTCGGTGTTTTCGCCGATAATGCAGGGTGCGCCGATATAGGCACTCGGAAAAACGGTCGCGCTTTTGGCGATCCAAACGTTTTCGCTCACCATATCGTACTTTTCCGGGTCAAGCGTTTTGCAAAGCTCGAGGATGAAATTTTTGATTCCACCGAGAATTTCCCACGGATATTCGCTTTTTTCGAGAAGCGGACGCGCAAGCGTATGGGACAAATCGTACAATTGCTTTGTTTTCACAGAACTTCCTCCTTCCTTAAAAAATGAAAAAACGGCAATGCGTCAAGACAGAGCAAGACACATTACCGTTTGATTATACCACAAACACCCGCACATTTCAAGAGCTTTCCGCCGAATTTTCCATAACCGTCAAAAGTCCGGGCATTTTTCATGCCTCCGATAGAGAAAACACACAAAAAGCGAGGCCGGTTCGGTGCAAAACACGTTTATTCGTTTTCTTCGAACTCAATATTGCCATCGTCGTCCATCGAACGGATCACAGCGAGCGATTTGAGGTTAACGCCCATTTCGCGCAGCTTTTCGCCGCCCTTTTGGAAGCCTTTTTCGATGACGATCCCCATGCCTGCCACATTGGCACCGGCTTGTTTTACAATATCGATTAAGCCGAAAGCCGCTTTGCCGTTGGCGAGAAAATCATCGATGATGAGAACATTTTCTTCGGGATGCAGAAATTTCACCGAAACCATGACATCATAGGTTTTGCCATGTGTAAACGAGTGCACCGGTGCGGAAAAGACACTGCCCTCGATATTCTTGGATTTTGCCTTTTTGGCAAACACCACCGGCACGTCAAAATACTGGGCAGTCACACAGGCAAGGCCGATGCCCGACGCTTCGATGGTCAAAATCTTATCCACCTTAACATCCGAAAACAGGCGTTTGAATTCCTTGCCGATTTCATTGTACAAGGCAATGTCGATCTGATGATTCAAAAAGCTGTCCACTTTCAACACGCCGCCGGGAGCGACATGACCGTCTTTTCGTATTCTGTCTTCCAAAAGTTTCATAAAGTAATTCAACCTTTCCGGTTTGTGAAGATAGTAGTATTATACTATGCCGAAGAACAAAATGCAAGAGATTTTTACAAAAAACGACCGTCATTTTGCAAAAAAACAGGTTTTGTTCGGTTTTATCCGCCGAAATCGTCCAAAACAGCCGTCAGATTTCCCCAAATCGTCATTTTTTGTGCGGCAGGAACACCGGAATTGATTTTCCGGCGGCAAAATGGTATACTTATAAATGAAAACAACGGCCAAAGAAAGGAGATACGACTGTGAGTTATCCCGTTCCGCACGTTTACGGCCACATTGCGCAGCTTGAAGGGTTTCATGAAACCGATGACCGGAAGATTCAAAACGCCCTCACCGCTTTTGCCGGGGAATGCAAAACGCAGAAGTTTGAGCGAACGTTTTTGTTCGATTTATCCCGTGATTTTGCCGCGCAAAAGGTTCGCGTCAACCGCATCTCGCCCGACATTTTGGTGGGGCTTCACCGGCACGATTACTATGAATTCAACTATGTCTTAAAGGGTGCGTTGTACGAATATGTTGACGGGACTGTCACCCGTTTGGAGAAAAACGGCTTTGCGCTGTTTCCGCCGACGGTGTTCCATTCCGTTTATCCGGTTCCGGGCAGCACCTGTTTCAACATTCTCATCGACAAAGCCTATTTTGAAGCGTTACGGGAAAAATACCGCGTTTGCTTCGATTCGAACGTTCTGAACTATGTATGCGAACGGCAGCGCACGGTACTCATGAACGCTGCGGAAAGATCCGAAATCCACATTGCTGCCGCCGAATTATACCGCCAGCATTTTCGCACGCCGGAATATCCGGTCAATTCTCTGCCGTTTGAGCTGCTGCATTCCCGTTTCACCGTCTTTTTGCTGTGCTGGCTTTCCGCTGAACAACGTGGGAAGCTAAGCACGGATATCCGCCCGAGTGCCGCCGACGGCGACGGCACCGACAAGGTTGACCGCATGATTGCGTATATCCGGGACAATTATCAGACCATCACGTTAAGCGGACTTTCCAAGAAATTCGGCTATTCCGCTTCGCAGATTCATCGGCTGCTCATCAAATATACCGGCCTGCGGCTGTCGGATCTCATCGATCAGAACCGCTACAACCATTCGCTTGCGCTTTTGCGTGAAACCGATCTGCCGCTTGAAAAAATCAGTCAAGCCGTTGGTCTTGAAAAGACCTCGTTTTGCCGTTTTTTCAAGCGTGTCAGATCGGAA
>URCT01000143.1 GCA_900546385.1 uncultured Eubacteriales bacterium
GCCGGTATCGGAAGTGAATCGGTTGCCGGTGCTTCCGCACTCATACAGGCGCAATTGACCGGCTATCAAGGCTTTGGTGCAACCTATGTTGCACTGGCATTGAAAATCGGCATACCGTTAACGCTGTGCATCCCGGTGTTGCTTCTCGTTTTCCTGTCCCGTGCCTTTTCGTATGCCTATGGGATGAACAAGTCCGAAAAAGCCCAAAGCCGGTGTATCGCCTTGATTTGCAGCATTTTTGCACTGATGCTGTATGCCCTTTTTGCAAATCTGACGGGTGATTTCCGCATCTGCGTTCTGTTTCTCTTATTGCTGTCACTCGGCAGTGCTGTTGCCGATAGTGCCGATAACGACTATATCCCGCCCTACTTTGAGCGAGAATATAATGAATATTGCTGAGGTCTTGTAAAATGAATCAACACACAAACAAACTCAAACGGCGTTTCAATATCATTGACATCGTGATATTACTCGCACTGCTTGCCATTGTTACATTCGCAGCCAATTATATTGCAAACGATATGTTTTCCAAGGAATTGGTCACGGTTGAATATTACCTGCGTATCCATGGTGTTTCGGAACGCGATGCTGCAAAGCTCTCCGTTAACGATGCCGTTTCCGCTAACACTTCCGGCACCACACTTGGCAAAATCCGCGAAATCACCGTGACAGACGCGAAAGAAGCGGTATTCAACAGCGAAACCGGCCGCTATGTGTATGCGCCCGTGCCCGGCAAAAAAACGGTATACTTACGCGTCAGCGCGGTTTGCACCTACAAAGATCACAGTTATCGTATCGGCGATTACGTGATTTCCGCCGGAACATCTCCGGACATTCTTCTGCCGTTTTCCTGTGATGCGGTCGAGATTGTCTCTGTGCGTGCCGCCGAAGCAGCAGCACCTCTTGCGGATTCCGGTGAAAACGCACTTATGCCGAATGCGGAATCAAACGGCGAAGCGGCTATGAATCAATAAAGGAAGAACGGCTATGAAAAGTAAAAAACCAAATTTGATCGATGTATTGATTATTTTAGTGCTTGTTTTGGTAACTTCAGCGGCTGTCTATCGCACGTTGAGCATCAAGCAACTGCCCGACACCGTGAAAAACAAGGAAATCGAATATACGCTTTTTGTTTCCGGCATTGACAGTCTTTATGCAAATGCGGTCAAAACCGGCGACACGGTCTACTTAACCGAAAAATCGCTTGCTTGCGGAGAGGTTTCTGCCGTGCAAACGGCGTATGTCCGCAAGGAGATCACAGCGGCAGACGGAACGGTTTCCTTGCATTTGTATCCGGCTGAAATCGATATGACACTCACACTTCGCCTTTCGGCCGATATTTCCGAAAACGGCTTTTATATCGGGGATAATACGTATCTGAACCTCGGCAAAAACATGAAAATGCATACCGAAACGTTTACGTTTGACGGAAAGCTGGTCGATTTCCATCCGATCGCCGCCCAAGAGTAGTCAATAGTGCCATGAACATTTTAGAATGTTAGCAAAAAATTGTATAAAGTGCGATATTTTCTCAAAATGCCAAAATTCATAGAATGTTGTTGACTTTTTGCACGTGTTTTGCTATAATTATAATTGTAATTTGATATCCATTTATTTGAAAGGGAAGATCTTATGTTATCAAAAGAAGTTGTAGTTAAAAATATGGAAGGTCTGCACGCCAGACCCGCGACTCTCTTTATTCAAAAAGCCAATACTTTCAAAAGCTCTGTTTGGATCGAAAACGGTGATAGACGTGCCAATGCAAAAAGCCTTTTGGGTGTGCTGTCTCTCGGCATATCCATGGATATGAAGATCATTATCACCGCTGACGGCTCCGACGAAGAAAGTGCCGTGAATGAACTTGCCGCTTTGATTGCGACCGGTTTGACAAAGTAGTTTTTTGTATACAGTTTCAATTTCGGCAAAGGAGTATCGGTAAAAATACTCCTTTTTGTCGTTTCATGAGGAATTATGCCTAAAAACAAAACGATTTCCGAAAAGCTTTCGGTTCTTCCCCATTCTCCCGGCGTATATTTAATGAAAAATGCGGCAGGAAGCATTATTTATGTCGGCAAATCCAAATGCTTGAAAAACCGCGTATCCAGTTATTTCCAAGCACCGGAACGCTTAAATGTCAAAACGCGGAAATTAGTCGGAAATATCGCCGATTTCGAAACCATCGTCACCGGCAGCGAAGCAGAGGCGTTACTGCTTGAAAACGAGCTTATCAAGCGGCATATGCCGAAATATAACATCAAATTAAAGGACAGCAAATCCTATCCGTATATCAAAATTACCAACCAAGCGTTTCCGCGGCTCATCACACAATATGAGCGAAAAGATGATCGCGGCAAATACTTTGGGCCGTACACCTCTGCCGTCAGTGCAAGAGATATCATCAAAACCGTACAGAAAATCTTCCGTCTTCCGGTGTGCGAACGAAAGCTTGCTTACGGAAAAGCCGTCGGACGGCCGTGCTTAAACTATCACATGAACCTGTGCATGGCACCGTGTACCGGAAAAATCACCGAAAGCGAGTATGCGGCGGTGTTTGAGGATATCGAGAGCTTCTTAAAGGGCGACTATGCGGCAGTGAAAAAATCGCTGGAACAAAAAATGTACGCCGCGTCCGAACAAATGCGCTTTGAAGCGGCGGCCAAATACCGCGACAGCATTCAGAATCTCGAAAAATTATCGGGACATCAGAAAATCAAATCCACTCCGGGCATTGACAAGGACATTTTCGGCTTTTACGAAACCGAAACGCGCAGTGCGGTGGCTGTGCTTTTGGTGCGCGACGGTGTTATTATCGATAAAAACGTAATTTTAATGGGCATGGACGAGATTGCTGACGATGAAGCGCTTTCCGACTTGATTTTACGGTACTATCATAACCCGGAAATCATTCCGCGCGAGATCTATCTGTCATTCCCGTTGGAAGCGGAAATCGCCGCGGCCGTTTCGGAAATCCTTTCGCAGCATTCCGGGCATACCGTGAGCCTTCATACACCGCAAAAAGGCAAAAACAAAGAGCTGTGCGAAATGGCGCTCCAGAATGCGTTAGAAGCCATCCGTACCAAGGAACGGCAGGATGAAAACGACACGTCCCTTCTCATTCGTTTGGCAAGTGCCTTAGAGCTTGAAATTGTTCCGGAACGCATTGAAAGCTACGATATTTCCAACAGCGGCGATGCGGATATTTATTGCGGCATGATCGTGTTGGAAAACGGACGTTTCAAGAAAAGCGATTATCGTGCGTTTTCCATCCGAACAACGGACGGTATCGATGATTACGCGTCCATGCGTGAGGCGTTGACGCGGCGATTCGGACATTTGAGCGACAAAGAAGATACGACCACACTTGCGGTCATGCCGGATTTGATTTTGCTTGACGGCGGCGTCGGGCATGTTTCCACCGTAAAACAGGCAGCAAAAGAGTGCGGCGTCGATATTCCGATTTTCGGTATGGTAAAAGACGATTTTCACAAGACACGTACCATCACGGACGGTGAACATGAAATCAGCATTGCTAAGGATGCACTTTTGTTCAATTTCATTTACAAGATTCAAGAGGAAGTGCATCGCTTCACCTTTTCCAAAATGGATGCCGCGCGCCGCAAGCGCATGAAAAAAACGGAGCTTACCAATGTCAAAGGCGTCGGCGAAGCCAAGGCCAAGGCTTTGTATGAGACCTTCAAAACGCTGGCCGAGCTGAAAGCGGCAAGCGTGGAAGAGCTTTGCACGGTAAAAGGCATCACGCCGGAAATTGCCGCCGGAATCCGCGATTATCTGAACAAAGAAAACGAAGAATAGCAGACCTATTTGTTGAAAGGAATCATACCATGAGAATTATTGCAGGCTCGGCGCGCAGACGCGTGCTTGAAACTCTTCCCGGCGACGATGTTACCCGCCCGACCGGCGAACGTGTCAAGGAAGGCTTATTCAGTGCCATACAGTTTGAACTCGAAGGCAGACGCGTGCTCGATCTGTTCTGCGGCTCTGGTCAGTTAGCGTTGGAGGCACTCAGCCGCGGTGCGGAAAGTGCGGTTATGATCGATGATAATGTCAGCGCGGTGGAGGTCATCAAAAACAATGCAAAAAACACGGGACTCATGAAGCAGTGCCGCATTTCGCGCATGGATTACAGCGAATATCTCAAAAGCGCGGCCGCAAAAGGCGAAAAATTCGATTTGGTCTTTTTGGATCCGCCGTATGCCAAGGATGTAAAAGACGAAGTATTAAAAAAAGTTTCCCGTGCCGGTATTTTGGCACCCGGCGCGATCGTTGTCTGTGAATCGGACGTCGATCGCTTTGCAGAAGACGAAGCCGTATATGGCTTAAGCTTCCGCCGCAAGTACCGCTACGGGCGCGTGTTTATTACCATGCTTGAAATGCCGGCCGAATCGGAAGCATCCGACCGGGCCGTCTCCGAGGAGTCTTCGCTATGAGATGCGCACTTCTTCCCGGCAGCTACGACCCGATAACCATCGGGCATTTGGACGTGATTTGCCGTGCGGCGGCTCTGTTTGACAAGGTGACTGTTCTGATCGCGCATAACTCGGCAAAAAACACCCTGCTCTGCTCCAAAAAACGGCTTTTGCTGGCAGAGGACGCGATAAGGGCTATTCCAAACGCTTCCGCTGAAAGCTTTGACGGGATGCTTATCGATTATATCGCCGCGCATGATAAGCCGGTTTTGGTGAAAGGTGTGCGGAACGAGAAAGATTTTTCCTACGAAAATGAGATGGCACAATACAACCGCGAGCTGTGCCGCCGAAAATACGGCTTTGAAGCGGAAACGCTTTTGCTGCCGTCGTTGTCG
This sequence comes from uncultured Eubacteriales bacterium, assembly GCA_900546385.1. GTDB lineage: Bacteria > Bacillota > Clostridia > Oscillospirales > CAG-382 > UMGS882. Next base: position 4,823 of record URCT01000143.1, read on the forward strand.
TGCCATTGTGCCGTCAGCTCGACACTTGTGAGAACGCTCATCGCCTCCGGCGGCAAGTACGATGACTTAGTTCCGAACGCCGCGTTGTTGCGCGAATTATTGAAATCCTGATTTTATGTATAAAATACAGCACCGTCCGCAAAAAATAAGGAAGGCTCTTCCCTATTTTATTACGGACGGTGATTTTTTATGAAAAACAGTAAGCATTCCGCACAAAACATCTATTCCGACCTGCCGCAGGGACTTGCAGCAGCTTTTTGCCAAAATGCCGCCGCAATGACGGTATTCTCCAATCTTCCGGAGGACAAAAAGAAAGAAGTAATTGAGCTTGCCTCAAATGTTACCGACAAAAAGGAAATGACCAATCTTGTGCAGAGTCTGACAGTTCGCACATTTCCCGAATAAACGAAAGAAACAGCGCACCGCTTTCGCGGTGCGCTGTTTTTGCGTTATTACAAGGATTTATGCGCCGACATTGATGATGTTGTAGATAAAGTCTGCATACGGTTCTTTACCTGTCATCTCTTCGGACATTCTGTTTGCGATA
>URCT01000144.1 GCA_900546385.1 uncultured Eubacteriales bacterium
AAACCTCTGGGGTACTTTTGGTTCTTTTCGTACAAGCGAAAAGAATAAAACCGTTTCCCTTGCCGGGAACATCGAGGTTTTCCAAACCTCGATTCAGCTCGCCGCAATGGCGGCTTCGCACAAACAAAATTAAATCCTTCGCCGCTTTGCGGCGACCATTGTCCTACTTTTTGTAAAGCACAAAAGTAGGACAAAAAGCCTTTGCCCCATTCGGGGCAGCACGCTCCGCGTGCAAAAAGCGTCCTTTCGGGAGTTTCGAGATTTCACAAATCTCCATGCGGCACACTTAAGCGCGCCGCATGGCTCCCGGTGTTTTTCGGTAGTACTTTTTGAATACGACCGAAAAGCTTTCCGGGGTGGAATAGTTTAAGGTCTCGGCAATCTGCGAGACTGAAAGAGATGTGTTTTCCAAATAAAATACAGCGCGGCGCATGCGTATTTCGTTTCGCAGTTCCACAATGTTTTTTCCGTACTCGGCGGTGACTATGCGCAAGACCTGCCGTTCGGACATAAATAAAGCGTCGCAAAGCTCCCGAAAGCTCTTGTTCTGCGAAAGACATTCCTCAAATTCAGCGTCGAAGGCGTTTACCGTTTCATAGTACCCGTTTTTCTTGATGAAAAGCGCCTTGTCATACACCTTGGCCGTATTGGATCGGCGTATCATTTCGAGAAAAATCAATGACAAAATATGCTTCATTTTTTCGTACCGGAGTACCGGCACGTCGTTGAGACAGCGGTAAATATTCTCCAAAAAGGTTGGATCGTATTCGGCAAAAAATGGCTCGCCGCCCAAAAGCAGTTCACAGAACGCGCTGTAAGTGTCGAGAATATCTGTGCCGGAGCAGGCCTTTCGAAACACAAACAACAGTGCGATACGGTTATACGATGTATCGCAAGCAACATCATGGTACAGCCGCGGCGGAATCAGACACGCATTTCGTCCGGTGATTTGCCTTTTCCCAAAATCGCCGGAAATGACGGCTTCGCCCTTTAAGGCGATAAACAGCTCAGGCATGGCATGAATATGCGGCGGTGTGACGGGTTGTGCGAAAGTGTAGGAACCGGCATTTTCAAAAAAAGTGAATTCCGTATTGCCCAAAACAAAAGAAAACGGTTGCATGTCTTCCTCCGATAAGTGTTTTTTTCAGTATAGCACAGAAAAACTAAATTGTAAAGACATTTTTTTGGAAAAATTGTCTTTGCATATCATTGTAATTTAGTTTGTTTCGTGCTACAATAGACACGTAATCCGAAGGAAATCGCAAATTTGTTTTTTACAGGTATTGATATATGACTCATCAGCTTTCCAAACGCCTTGTTTTTCTTGTTCCTGTTTTCGCGACAGCGGCACTTATCACGGCGGCAGGCCTTTATTTTCACCAAGACTTTTTCCGCATTCTGCCGCTGTATGTTTCGCTTTTCGTACTCATCTTTTCCGCTAAGGTCAATCGCTATGCTTTCCTTATCGGCGGACTCAATTCGATATTATATGCAGCGGTTTATTTTGCCTATGGTTTATACGGCATGGCGGTGTATGCGTTCGTGTTTTCCTTCCCGATTCAGATGCTGTCGTTTTTTCGCTGGAAAAAGCACGCTTACAAGCAATCGGTGCAGCTGCGGAAAATGACGGTGCGTCAGCGAATTTTGGTGACGGCGGGCTTTGCGTTTGTCTGGACGGCGTTATACCTGATTCTCAAAAGCGTCGGCGCGGCCTATGCGCTGCTTGACAACACGGTCAGCCTGTTCGGCATACTCATTACCTTTTTACAGCTGCTTGCTTATGTGGAATATACTTATCTCATGCTGCCGAACAGCTTATTCTCCGTGGCTTTGTACATTCAGATGCTTCCGGAAAATCCGGAGCAGACCACCTATCTCATCTATGCGCTCTATTCGCTTGTCTGCTATATTTTTCAGCTTATCAACGCTGCAAGGCTGTATCGTCTGCAGCACCCGAATTTGACAAAGGAGTAAGACCATGAGAGTCATTTTCAACGAAGATAACAATCATTATTGGTATTCGCGCTTTCATCGGAATATGCCGGTCAATGAGCGGACACTTCGCTTGTTTATCAAGCAGTATGCGAATACCGATATAACGGACTTTTCGCTCAATGTCAATGCTTCGGTGTCCTCGACGGAATCGCTTGTCATGCAGGATTACATTCAAAAATACATGGCTGACAGCGAGAACGGCGTTACGGTCGATTATACGAACACCTACGCCAAGCTGTTATAAGACTTGAAAATGCGCGGCCTTGATCCGTATGCAATTTGGTTTGATGAAATCAAAAAGTGCGGTATGCGCGGACTTCTCAATTTCCGCATGAACGATTGTCATGCGTTTATCGGCTGCAAAGCGAGCCTTGTGAAATCCGAGATGATTGAAAAACACCCGGAATATTATATCTGCACAGGACGCGAGCCGACCGGCTATTTTGACAAATGCCTGAACTATCTGCTGCCGGAGGTGCGAAGCTATTTTCTTTCGTACATCACCGAGCAGTTAGAGCGGTACGACGCGGACGGCATTGAGCTTGATTTTACGCGCGAGCCGTATTGCTTCCCGGTCGGACGGGAGGATGAGGGCCGGAAGGTCATGCTTGACTTTCTCGGGGAGGTGCGTGAGCTGGCCGATCGGATCTCGTCAGAGCGAAACAAAAAAATTGCCGTACATCTTTTGTGTCAGGCAAACCCGATTACCGCTTATGAATGCGGTTTTGACCTTGCCGCTGCGGCAAAACGCGGCTATGTGGACGCAATCATTCCCGGTCCGCGCTTTTCAACGGTCAACCTGGATATTCCTCTTGAAATATGGCGTGCGTTAGTCGGAGACACGCAGCTTGGTGCCGTCCAACAGCTACTTGTGCGTGCCTATCCGAACGATAAATGGGTCAGCACCGACCTTGCCATGGCCTATGGGCAAACGGCGGCTTTTATCGCAAGAGGTGCGGATTTTGTCTATCTGTACAATCAGTTTGATATCCCGTCGGACGACCCGGACGATGAAAACTATGAAAATCTTTACTATGCCGGTTCGGTGACCGATAAATGGAAAACGGTGGCGCGGACGCTCGGACACACTGAGCTGCTTCCGTATCGAACGCGCCGCCATCCGTTGACGTATGACGATTTCGCTGGGCTTACCGAACCGACAGCCGCCCGGCTGCCGCTTGTGCTTTCGCCCGGAAAATTCAATGCTTTTCGCGTTTCGACCGGAAAGATTCTTGAAACGCAGACTTCCTATGTCAATATTGAGACCTCTGAGCCGGTGGACAGAAAGCATATCACGGTCTATGTCAACGGCGTGCGTGCCGTGTGCAGCAAGAAAGACATGACCAATCACCATATCGTTTCGCGTGAGAAATCGCTTTCGTTTATGTTTCACGCGGCGATTGATTCAACGGCGGCAGTGGAGATCTGTGCGAACGTTCCCTGCAAAATCGAATATGCGGAGATTCTTGTCTGCGGGCTGAAACGAGAACGGCCTGCCAAATAACAGCCGGCAGTAATATTTGTCCTTTTGCACATGAAAATGTGTGACAGATAAATTAAAATCAAAAAAACAAAGGAGTGTTCCCATGAAAAAGGCATTCACAGCGATTTTAGCCGCCGCTTTCTGTGCCACGGCACTTCACGCAGGCGCGTTCGAACTTGAAACCGTCGAACCGCTTCAAACCGACATTTCCCATGAAACCGAAACGGAAAGCGTTCTTTCCGCAGCCGTTACGCCGGGAGCCAATGTTCTCACCGGCACCAAAAATCTTCTTACTTTCGACAAAGTCGGGGATGAAGACAGTTTCTACACCTCCTATTTCAGCGGCAAGAAAATTGTTGAATCGCCCGTTACGCAAGAAGGGGAGGAGGCTGTTGACCCAGACGGCAAATACGGCAAAATGGTTGCGCTTGAGCGCGATATGACCGGAAAAGATATTACGGGTACGGTCGATATGACCAAAGAGGGAACAACCGGCTTTTTAACGCTCGGACAGGCGTTGGAGGCGGACAGATACTATTTGGTTACCTGGGATCAATACGTTGATTATAAGGAGGCTTCCTGCCTCGGCTGGTGCCTGTTCCCGTTGGACGCAAAGGCAAAATACGATTTGAACAAAAATGAAGGCAATGAGCTTGCTTCCAATACTTGGCAGAAGGTTTTTGAAGCGTGTATGCCGGGAAAAGACGTCGCCCTTTTCTATCAGATCGATGTCGGCGAAGAACGCGGGGTAAAGCCGAACAAAACCACAATGTTATACATGGATAACGTTGGTATTTATCCGTATTACAAGATTAACTACCATAATCCTGATGGCTCCGTTAAGACCGAACAGGTTCTTTTTGCCGGCGGCATGAAGATTCCGGAAAACATCATTGAGAATTATACTGTCAAGACCGATAATTTCTCGACTAAACCGGTTCAAAAGGACAATTCGACCTACCGCATGATCGGCTGGGCGCAGAGCGAGAACGCGGCGGAAGCCGAAAGTGTTATTGCGCTTGCCGGTGCGGATGTGGAGCTGTATCCGGTTTGGGAAGACATGAACAAGCCGGTGCTTGCGGATGAGGTTTCCGTTCACACGGCTGACCCGGTTGGCATTCGCTTTAAGGCAAGCGTACATAAATATCTGATGACGCTTACGGAGCGCGATGTGGAAATCGGCTTTGTGGTTGCCCGTGAAACCGAAGAATCCTTGGCGTTGATTGAAGAGTTCAGCGAAGACGGCGAGCTCAGCTTGGATGTGCTGCCGTTCGGAATTGCTGTAAAGGGTTCTGCTTATGCCAAAAAAGCGGACGGAACGATGGTCGGCAAGAATTATCTGCGTGAAAACACGGACGGCGTGACCGCCTCGTTTACGGCCTGCATGATCGGCATTCCCGAGGGGCATTACACCGAGAACATCCTTGTTCGTCCGTATGTGACCATCGGAAGTGTCAACTATTACGGAACAGTCAAGCGTGAATCGCTGTACAATGCGGCCAAAAACTGTCCGGAGCAAGATAACGAAACCGTCAAAGAAATCATCGCCAAGGGTGACAGCGAAAAAGCATAACTTTGAATCGACAGCGGAACGGTTTTGGCCGGTTCGCTTCCCATAACACTGCACGGATTGCGTGTATCTCTCCTTTTTGCACGTCTCGGATGTTCGTTTCCGAGACGTGTTTTTTATCGGGCAAGCTTTCCTTAAAAGGATTTAATTTTGTTAGTGGGAAGTTGTTGTTTGGGTGGGCTGATTCGAGGT
>URCT01000145.1 GCA_900546385.1 uncultured Eubacteriales bacterium
TTCCTTTCGCAGGAAGTTTCGAGGTTTTGCAAACCTCGAATCAGCGCACCAAAACCAAAACTTCGTACTAACCCAATTAAATCCTTTGCCGCTCCGCGGCTTCTTCCAGCGGCTTCGCCGCTTCTTTTTCCGCCTACGGCGGTGTCCCTGCCGGGACAGCACGCTCCGTGTGCTTTTTCGCCACCTGCGGTGGCTTTTTCGGCGGCCTTGCCGCCTTTGTAACTTTCCTTTCGGAAAGTTGTCCCTTCCGGGACGGCACGCTCCGCGTGCGATTTCGCCGCTCTGCGGCGGCAAGAATGCAGGGCACGGGCAAGCCCACGCCCTGCATTCTTGCCGCTTCGCGGCTTTATTCGGCGGTAAAACCGCCGAATAATTGTTAAATTTTCATAAGATATATTTACATATGATAAAAATAGGTGTATAATGTATCCTGTATAATAATTTGCTATCTTCTCGAAAGGAACTTATAAAAAATGTCAATCGTTACCAAAATCTTCGGTACACGCAGCGAACGTCAGGTCAAAAAAATGAACCCGATCATCGCCAAAATCGAAGCGTTGTCCGACCACTATGCTTCCCTTAGCGAAGCGGAACTCCGCGGCACAACCAAGGTGCTCAAAGACAGACTCGCCGCCGGCGAAACCCTCGATGATATCCTGCCCGACGCCTTCGCCGCCGTGCGTGAAGCCTCTTGGCGCGTGCTCGGCAAAAAGCATTACCGCGTCCAGCTCATCGGCGGCCTTGTCATCCACGAAGGCCGTATCGCCGAAATGAAAACCGGTGAAGGTAAAACCCTTATGGCGACCCTTCCGGCCTACCTCAATGCCCTTACCGGCAAAGGCGTCCATATCGTTACCGTAAACGATTACCTCGCCCGCCGCGACAGCGAATGGATGGGAAAAGTCTATAACTACCTCGGCCTTACCGTCGGCCTGATCGTCAACGGCCTCACCCAGGCACAGCGCAAGGTCGCATATTCCGCCGATATCACCTACGGCACCAATAACGAATTCGGTTTTGACTATCTGCGCGATAACATGGTCACCAACAAAAATAACCTCGTGCAGCGCGGCCATGCCTTTGCCATCGTCGATGAAGTGGACTCCATCCTCATCGATGAAGCAAGAACGCCGCTCATCATTTCCGGTCAGGGCGAAGAATCCTCCGAAATGTATAAAAAAGCCGATAAGTTCGCCGCTTCCTTGACCGTCCATGTCATTAAAGAGCTGGACAGCAAGGAATCGCACGAGGATATCTCCGGCGACTATATCGTCGATGAAAAAGCACGCACCGCAACGCTGACGGCAGACGGTATCCGCAAGGCCGAACAGTTCTTCGGCATCGAAAACCTGTCCGATCCCGAGAACGTCACCATCGCCGACCATGTCAACCTCGCCATCAAGGCGCGCGGCACCATGAAGCGCGATATCGACTACGTGGTCAAGGACGGCGAAGTGCTCATCGTCGATGCGTTTACGGGACGTATCATGATCGGCCGCCGCTATTCCAACGGCTTGCATCAGGCCATCGAAGCCAAAGAGGGCGTTGCCATCCGCAGCGAATCCAAAACGCTTGCCACCATCACCTTCCAGAACTATTTCCGCCTATACGATAAACTCTCCGGCATGACCGGTACGGCTCTCACCGAAGAAGAGGAATTCCGCGAAATCTACAGTCTTGACGTCGTGGAGATCCCCACCAATAAACCCATGATCCGCAACGATATGAACGATGTGGTTTACCGCACCATGCGCGGCAAGTATAAAGCCATCGTCGAGCAGATCAAAGAATGCCATGAAAAGGGACAGCCGGTGCTTGTCGGTACGCTCTCCATCGAAAAGAGTGAGGAATTGTCCGCACTGCTTAACCGCAACGGCATTCCGCATACCGTGCTGAACGCCAAATTCCACGAAAAAGAAGCCGAAATCGTCGCTCAAGCCGGTAAATTCGGCGCCGTCACCATTTCCACCAACATGGCCGGCCGCGGTACCGATATCACGCTCGGCGGTAATGCGGAATTCTTGGCGAAAAACGAGATGAAAAAGCTCGGCTATGAGCCGGAGCAGATCAATAACGCCACCAGCTATTTCGAAACCGATGACGGGGAGGTTCTCGAGCTGCGTAAGCTCTATAACGAGATTTTGGCGCGCTTCGAAGAGGAGATCAAGCCGGAAACCGCTAAGGTCATCGAAGCCGGCGGCCTTTACATCCTCGGTACGGAACGCCACGAAAGCAGACGTATCGATAACCAGCTGCGCGGTCGTGCCGGCCGTCAGGGCGACCCGGGTGCCTCGCGCTTCTTCCTGTCGCTCGAAGATGACCTTCTTCGTTTGTTTGGCAGCGAACGCATTCAGAATACGGTTGCCAAGCTCGGTCTTGATGAAGATACACCCATCGATTCCGGCTTACTTTCCAATACCATCCAAAACGCCCAAAAGAATTTGGAGGGCAGAAACTTTGCCATCCGTAAGAACGTCCTTATGTACGACGACGTTATGAACACCCAGCGTGCGCTCATCTATAAGCAGCGCCGCGAAGTGCTTGACGGCGAGGATGTGCACGATAAGATCATCGGCATGATCGAGGGCTATGTCACGGATGCCTGTGGCAACTTCTTAAACGGCGAAACGCCCGAAGAATGGAACCTCGATTCGCTTCGTGCCTACTTCTTGGGCATTCTCACCCGTCCCGAGGACTTTATCTATACCACCGAAGAACTCGATAAAATCGATGCACGTGATATCGAAAACGAGCTTCTCAACCGTGCGCACGCCAAATACGCCGAAAAGGAAACACTCTTCCCGCCGGCAGATCTGCGTCAGATCGAACGCCTTGTCCTTCTTCGCAACGTTGACAGCCATTGGGTCAACCATATCGACGCCATGGAGGATTTGGAGGACGGCATCGGCTTGCAGGCCTATGCCCAAAAAGACCCGGTCAACGAGTACCGCAGAGCGGCTGCCGATATGTTCGACGAAATGATCGCCTCTGTGCGTGAACAGACCGCAAAAATGATGCTTATGGTCATCCCGACCACGCAAATCAAAGCACCGACCGCACCGCGTGAAACCGGAGCCGGCTTAAAGGGTGCACCGGCCGCCGCACCCGTGCGCGCTTCGGACAGCATCCGTAACAGCGTTTACGGCAGAAGTGCAAAGCCCGAAGCACGTAAAGAACCGGTGCGCAAAACGGCTGCCGAAAAGGTCGGCCGCAACGATCCGTGCCCGTGCGGAAGCGGCAAGAAGTATAAAAAATGCTGCGGTGCCGGACTTCCCGACATCGAATCGGACGATAAAGAATAAACCATGGGCTTTGGGTTAATCTTTACCGGCTATATCACGCTCTTGTTTTTCAAGGTACTGCCGCCGGCGATGCTCGTCGGCGCATACCTTATGTGGCGCGGCCTCGATAAGCTTGCGATATACGGAAAAAAATACCGCCTTGCGCGTGGTCTTGCCGCAACGCTTGCCGTGTATTTTGCACTGTATACGGCGTTCTTCCTCGGAAAAATTTTCCGCGTGTTCGATGTCCTTTCATATACATGGTTTGCCTATGCGGACGATGTCGTCTATATGGTTTTGCTCATCGTATTTCATGTCGCACTGTATGCGGCATTCGAAGAAACGGCGTGTGCGTGCGGCTACGAAAAGGGCATAAAGAAAATCCGGTTTGCCCGGGTGCTTGTGTGTATGTTTGCCGTATGCAGCGTGGCAGGCTTGCTTCTTGCACAAGTCGGCGCGGCGGCCTATTTACGGTATGCGGCGTTTCTCTGCCAGCTTGTTTGGTATATCCACACGGCGATTTTGATATATGGCTTTTATATGCGTGTGGCCACGCAGGAGATCATCGACGATGAGGAAAAAAAGATCGCCGAATATGACCGAAAGCATACCGTCAAAATCGGGCGAAAGAAATAACATGTCTGTAAAGGAGTCTGTATTTTGCCGGAACGCAAAATCGATACCACGCAAAATAAAGTTTATGTCCGCGCACTTGATACCTACGAATACAACCGCGTGAGCGCGGTTCTGTTTCCGCTTTTAGACGCGCTTCTTGCCGATAATGCCATCCAAAAGAACGCGCTTTGCGGCAAAAAGGTGGTCTTGAAGCCGAATCTTGTGGCCAAGCGCGAAGCCGAGGCCGGTATTACGACACATCCGTCGTTTATCCGCGCGTGCGCCGTCTATTTTCAGGAATGCGGCGCGTCTGTCACGATTGCTGACAGTCCCGGCGGCGTATATACCGTTTCGGCGCTCGACGGCATTTATAATACCACCGGTATGCGCAAAGCCGCCGATGAAAGCGGTGCGTCGCTCAATACCGACGTCACGTATCAAAGCGTCTATATGCCGGAATATTCCAAAAATACCTTTCATATCATCACACCGCTTGCCGACGCGGATTTGATTGTTAACGTCTGCCGCTTGAAAACGCACGCATTATGCGAAATTTCCGCGGCAGTCAAAAACCTGTTCGGCTCGATTCCGGGCTTGCAGAAAGCGGAGCAGCACGCACGCTTTCCACGGCGAACCGATTTTGCGGAAATGCTATGTGATCTGTGTCTTATCAATGCGCCGCAGATTAGTATTACCGACGGCGTTATCGGCATGGAGGGCAACGGCCCGGCCGGCGGAACGCTCAAAAAGGTCGGCGTGGTGCTTGCTTCCGTCAATCCCTTTGCGTCCGACCTCGCGGCGGCGCATTTGATGGGCTATGAGCCGGAGGAGGTCGGCACGGTACGGGCGGCCGTTAAGCGCGGCCTTTGTCCGAAAACCGCAGCGGAGCTGACGCTTGACGGTGAGCCGCTTGAGCGTTTTGCGAGTCGCTTTCGGCGTCCCGACGCCAGTGCCGGCGGCCTTGTCAAGCAGATACCGACCATTTTCGGCGGCGGTTTGCAGCAGTTGCTTGCACCGCGGCCGCGCGTCAACCGTGCGAAATGCATCGGGTGTGGGGCGTGTATGCGGAACTGTCCGGCATCGACCATTGAAATTGTGGATAAAAAGGCGCATATTAAGCCGAAAGCGTGCATCAAATGCTATTGCTGTCAAGAGTTTTGTCCGGTGAAGGCGATCGAAATCAAAAGGCTCTTTTTATTTCGATAGGCGGCTTTGCCGCCGGGAATAGCCGCGAAGCGGCAAAAAAAGCACGCGGAGCGTGCCGTCCCGGCAGGGACGAACTTTCCATAGGAAAGTT
>URCT01000146.1 GCA_900546385.1 uncultured Eubacteriales bacterium
GGCGTGAGTTGAAAATCACCGCTTGGCTGGAGGACGATGACGGCACGGTGATTCCCGAATCGCCGGAGGATTTCAACTATACGTTTGTTGTTTTGAACAAGCCGGTATCCACACTTGCCGAAACGGATGCAAACGGCAATCCGATCCTCTATACTAGCGGCACAAAATACAGGCTTGTGAACGAATATGCCGACTCTGAACGGCAGATCCGGCTGTTTTATACCCGTGACGGCTCTGATCCGACCGATCCGACAAAACGCAAAGAGTTCAAAACGGGCGATGTCTTTACGCTGACGTCCTCCGAAACCCTGCGCGCGATCTATATGGAAACAGTCGATGGCTACAGCTTCTTCGGTCCGGAAGCCAAATACATTTACGGCTTAAAAACACCGTCGGGCGGCGGAGGCGGCGGAGGAGGCGGCGGTGGCGGCAAAGTCACCATCGACAACACGCGAAAGTACACAAAGGATATCTTCGGCAACGAACATCCGACGCATATCGGGTACATTTACGGGTATCCCGATGGCAGTGTTCAGCCGAACGGCGCTATCACGCGTGAGGAAATCGCGGCGATTCTGTACCGCATTACCAACCATGCCTACGAAAAGCCGTTTGTCGAATCCGGAAATGTTTTCCCGGATGTTGCCATGGGGCGTTGGTCGGTGCACGATATCGAATATTTGGCCGATAAAAATGTGATTGTCGGCTATCCGGACGGCGAGTTCAAACCGGAAAATCACTTAACGAGAGCTGAATTTGCTGCACTAATCAACCGCTTTGCAGGCCTTCAGAAAACCGAGCGGAATAGTCCGTTCCCGGATGTGGAACAAACGCATTGGGCGTATGCCGATATTTTGGCCTTATACAATTCCGGACTCATGCAAGGATATGAGGACGGTACCTATCGGCCGGAAAATGAGATAACACGCGCCGAGGTTATGACGGTCGTCAATAAAATCTTGGGCAGAAGACCATCGGATCCGTATGTAAAATCCTTGAATTTTAATCCGTTTAGCGATCTGGAAAAAGACAAGTGGTATTATGTCATTGTTTTGGAAGCCACGATAACGCATAACTATTATCTGAATGATAATGGTATTGAGTATAAGTGGGAGGACTGGAAATAAACGCTTGTAACCGGGCGCGGCATCCTGTAGAACCGTGGATGAGCCGTGCCCGGATAGGGCAGAAAGGCGAACAATTTGAGCGATGGTGGTGCGGCACGGTGAGGAGACAACGAAGGGATTGAGTGCTTTGAGAAGTTTGATACGATTCCATAAACAACTGTGTCCGCATTGCAAAAACGGAAAACGCACCTATGAATTAGATGAACAGTCGCCGATGTGTCCGTATTTGGCCTGTCATAACGGAAAAACGTGTGCCATGTTTGAAAAGCTGAAAACGCTTGAAGAGAAACGTTTTTGGAATCGCATCAAGAAATTATTCGGGACGAAATAATTCGTTTGACAGAAAATTCATATCGCAAATCACCTTGCAAAAGGCAAAAAAACAACCACCGGTTTTGATATGTACTCAGTATTGGGTAATATCATTATCCGGTGGTTATTTTTATAGGCTTTTACTTAAAAGCGAAGCTCCAACGGGTCACGTAACAGAGCAAGCGTCGCGGCATCTACAATGGAAAGTGTGCAGCTTTCGGCACTTTCGATGTCGTCCAGTTCTACGGTGACGGTTTGCACGGATGAGGGATTTTCGACGGTTTTGATTTGAAAATCGACCATTTTTCCGCGATTGTCATACGCGCCGATCAAAACCTGATAGCATTCCACATCACGGAAGCCGAGCACCAACGAGGCAACGACCGTTTCGGTTTCAGTGTCGTAGCGGAATTCCTTGATGCGGTAGACATTTTTGGCGGTGGCTTCATAGCGTAACGTCGGAAGTGACGCGTCATTCAACTGCCAAACAGTCTCGGTGTCAAAGCCGAGGGTTTCCAAAAATGCTGCTGTAAAGAAGGTTTCCAGCAATTCCTCGGAGCGGTCGGCATATTGGATCTTGGAAGCGGTCAGCTTCATTTCCTTGTAGCCGACGCAGTTTTTCATCGTTGCTTCACTGTTTTTATAGGCGTATATCTGACCGGCATAGCAGGCATATTCACCGGCTTCGGCGGTAAGATCGCCTGTGGCGAAAGAATTGCGAACCGTTCCGTTTTCAGCGATTTCAGAGAGTGAAGCTGTTGCGGAAAGCGCGGTTTCAATGTAGGCATCCGTGTCAAAGAGGAAGCCGACAATGCCGCCGGCATAGGCGGAAACGGGCGATTTGGCACTTATCGTACCGGCAGAGTAGCAGCGGTCAATACCGGAAATGCCGAGCGTTGCACCGTTAAACCGACCGGCAATGCCGCCGGCCATGGCAAGCGACTTTGCGTTTATATCAAGAGCAGTCAAGGAATAGCAGTTTTGGATATTCAAACGCATGGTATCATCCGAAACGATGGCTTCGCCGACGATGCCGCCGACATAGAGCGAGTCACCGGAGGCACGAATTGTACCGTCAGCCGTGCATTCCGTGATTTCCGCAAGGATATTCGTTCCTTTTGTCTGTATTTTTCCGGCAACCGAGCCGATATACACGGCTTCGGTGTCGGCTGCCTGCATATTTACCGTGAAGTTGGAAACCGCAAGCTTTGAAACAATGCCGTTTTCGATGAGACCGAACACGCCGACATAGGCTTGTTCGCGCGTGATTTGGAAGTTGTTCACGCTGTATCCGGCACCGTCAAAATGACCGCGGAAAGGCGTTTCGGCATTTCCGATCGGCGTCCATTCGTGACCGCCGAGATCGATGTCGCTTTCCAAAACATAGTATGCCGTATTATAGGCATCCGTTCCGACGTTCTGCGACAAGAAATACAGGTTGGCCGGTGTCAAAATGCTGAACGGATCGTCTTTTGTGCCGGAGCCTTTGACAAAGGCATCTGCCGTTTTTCCGTCCCAAACGCCGGTTTCAATGCGTGCATAAACCGCATAAAACACCATATCGCCGGAAACGGTGGCATTTTTGACATTGTCCGGACCGTTTTCGCTGTCCGACCAATGGGTGAACACATACCGGAACGCTTGATCGGATTCTTTTTCGGGAGCTTGCGGGAAGACAATGGGAGAGCCATAGATAAGTGTGTCCGTTTGAAGAAGCTTACCGTCTGCCATAAAGTCGATCTTGTAGGAGCGGTATTCGTTTGTAAAGTTGGCAAAGAACAGCGTATCGCAAAGCAAGCGCGTGTCTGCAAGCTTGACCGCTTCGCCGTTCGGGATCAAAGACCAATGCGAGAAGACATAGTGGCTGTCCGGCGTTTCCGTAAACGCGGCAGCCGTGCCGCCGAAGGAAACGTCTTCTGCGTGAAACACCGTGTTTTCCTCATAAAAGAATGCTGTGACGTGCGGCGCGCTTGAAGGCGTTGCGATAAGCACCGGATATGTATACGGTGCTGTGCCGTTTTTCCAAATCTTTTCGGAATAACCAAAGTAGGAGGTAAGGTCAGCCGCTTTTTCGGCGGTCAGCTCCTTTACGAGAGCCGTTTCCGAAGAAGAAAACGTTTTGCCGGCTAACAGGCTGTCGGCAAGCACGTAGCAGCCGGAAGTAAGGATGCCGCCTTGCACATCGGCCTGCGCATCGGCAACAAAGCGGCCGCTTTCGGAATCGCGCGAGCCAGTATCGACAACGCTGCCGACACAATAGCTGTTGTCAAGTGAAAAATCCGCATTGCTCGACGAACCGGCAACGCTCGAAAAGCCGCCGAGATAGGCGGTATTGGCAGTGCTTTTGCCGTAAACGTTGGAGAAGGTATAGCAGTTTTCGATGGATACGCCGGATGCGGACGCAACCAAATACCCGAGCAAACCGCCGGAATAGTTCTCGGCAATCGCTTCGGTAACAACGCCGCCGGCGGAATAACAGCCGCTAAGCTGAATCGAAGCACCTGCAGCCGAACCGAAATAACCAATGAAACCGCTGGCCTTGAGATTGTCCGATTTGGAGCGGGTCACAGCGGAGATGCCGTTTACACGAGATAGTGAATACGAATTTGCAATAACAAGTGTGCTGTCCTCATCGCGTGAACCGACATAGCCGGCAAAACCGCCGATCGTCAGGTTAAACCGGGTGTCCGATGACGCGGAGGAAGCGTAGCCGCTTGATTTTCCGGTGATCTCTGCATCGGTCGAACAGCCGCTGACGGTAAGGGACGCACCTTGGGACGCATGAAGATAGCCTGCAAGACTGCCGGTATAAACGGAATATGCTTTGCTCTCGGCAAAAAGCGTAACATCCTTTACATGGCAGTTTTCGATAGCGGCAGTCTTTTTATTGCCGAGTGCCAAAAAGCGTCCGACTAATCCACCGGCATACAAGACATTATTGGTCGATAAAGAAATCTGGGCATTCGAGATGGTGAGATTCTTGACCGTACCGTTGTACACAAGCCCAAAGAAGCCGGCATAAACGCAGTCTTCGGAGATAACAAAGTTTGAAACTGTGTGACCGTCGCCGTCGAAAACACCTTGGAAGGTGGTGCTGTATTCCGTCTCAGCCGCATAATAGCCGACCGGCATCCATTCGGCACCGTTCAAATTGATGTCCGCAGTGAGTTTGTAGTACGCCTTCGTGTATGCGCCGGTCGTGTCGCTGTTAATGGTGGAAGAAAAACGTTCCAAATCATCAGCATCGGAAAGCAAATAGGGCGATTCCTCCGTTCCGTCACCGGTAAAGAAGACGGAAAACAGCGATGCGGAAGCATCGTCATCCGTTTGCGGATGATAAGTGAAAGAAGACGGCTTTTCACCCGGAGCAAAAGCAAATTCCGTGAAGGATTCGGGAAGCTCAAACGGCGAATCGCCGAAAAAGCCGGCTTCCGCCCGGATAAGCGACGGCGAAGTCGGTTCGGCAGACGTTTCAACGTCAAAATCGAAGGAAAGTGCCTGAGAGGCAAGAGCAAACGATGCAAGAAGGGCTGCCATAAGTGTAAACGTTTTGAGAAGTGCTTTGATTTTCATAGGTACCTCGCATATATCGACAAATGTATAGAAGTTTCCGATAATATCAGTTTAATTATACAATTTACAACCCCAAATGTCAATTGTTTTTTTGTGAAAAGTGCAAAA
>URCT01000147.1 GCA_900546385.1 uncultured Eubacteriales bacterium
ACTCGATGAAAAGAAATGCATTGTCAAAGTGCGCGGCGGTGCCACCGCCATCGGTGACGAACGCTTTGATTTCAGCGAGCCAAGTGTCGAAGCCAAAGAAGACGTTTATTGCGACGAAAAAGACGCAATTGCACGCTATGCCGCCGAGACCATCCGCAAAAACGATTTCGTCTTTATCGATGCCGGCACCACGACCGAGCGCATGATCGATTACATCACCGAAAACACGGCAACCTATGTGACAAACGGTTTCAATCACGCCAAAAAGCTTGCTAAGAAAAACTTTACCGTTTACTTGGTCGGCGGACGCATCAAGCAGACCACCGAAGCCGTCATCGGAGCCGAAGCGGTCGATTCCATCTTAAAATACAATTTTGTCAAATGTTATCTTGGGACAAACGGGATTTCTTTAAGTGCCGGTTTTACCACGCCCGATCCCGATGAAGCGGCCGTTAAAGAAGCCTCCGTCCAAAAAAGCTACATTACCTACATTTTGGCTGACCATTCCAAATTCGGTCAAATCTCATCGGTCACCTTTGCGCCGCTCGAAAAGGCCTGCTTAATCACCGACCGTGCAAGCGACGCGCGTTACAAGGAAAAATGCGTACTCAAAGAGGTTTTGTCCAATTAAAGGTACACAACAAACAGGAGGGTTCATATGATTTACACCGTCACCTTCAATCCGGCCATCGATTATGTGATGAATGTACCGGGACTTGTGCCGGGCGAAGTCAACCGTTCCGAAAGCGAATCGGTCTTCTTCGGCGGCAAGGGAATCAATGTTTCCTTTGTACTGCGGCAATTGGGAAAGGAATCCACCGCACTCGGGTTTATTGCCGGTTTTACGGGAGATGCCATCCGCCGCGGTGTGGAGGAGTCCGGGATCACAAGCGATTTCATTCGTTTGGAAAACGGACTGTCCCGTATCAATGTCAAAATCAAGGCCGGCAGAGAGACCGATCTCAACGGCAAAGGCCCGGACATTCCGGCAGACGCCGTCGCAGAGCTGTTTACAAAGTTAAATAAGCTTGAGAAGGGCGATGTTTTGATTCTTGCCGGAAGCATTCCGCCGGATCTGCCGGAGGATATTTACGAAAAAATCCTCGCTTCCCTTTCCGGAAAAGATGTTCTGTGCGTGGTAGATGCCACCGGCGATTTACTCAAGAATGTGCTTGTATACAAGCCGTTTCTCATCAAGCCGAATCATCATGAGCTTGGCGAAATCTTCGGGAAAACCTTGACGACCACCGACGAAATCGCGTTTTATGCGAAAGAAATGCAAAAAATGGGCGCACGGAACGTGCTTGTTTCCCGTGCCGGAGACGGTGCACTGCTTGCGGACGAAACCGGACGCGTTCACATCATCGGAACCGCCAAAGGCCATGTCGTCAATTCGGTAGGCGCAGGCGATTCCATGGTCGCCGGATTTCTTGCCGGATGGCTTGAGAAGCATGACTATGCGTATGCCCTCGCTCTCGGCAGCGCCGCCGGAAGTGCAACGGCGTTTTCCGAAGGACTTGCCGAAAAGGCTCTCATTTATCAATTGTTAGAGGAAATTCAAAGCGAAGAACTACACGAAACCCAACAATCAAAGAAAGGATGACACTCATGCGAATCACAGATCTACTTCAAAAGAACAGCATCCGCCTCGGAGCTGCTGTTTCAGACAAAAACCAAGCCATCGACCTTCTCATCGACCTGCAATATCAAAACGGAAGCATCTCCGACCGCACGGTTTACAAAAACGCGATTCTCGCACGTGAAAGCCAAGGCTCGACGGCTGTCGGCGACGGCATTGCCATTCCGCACGCCAAAAGCGACACGGTAAAGCATCCGGCGCTTGCCGCCATGACCGTTCCGGGCGGTGTGGATTACGCTGCTCTTGACGGAAAGCCCTCGAACCTATTCTTCATGATCGCAGCCCCCAATGACGGCGACGTGCATTTGGAGGTTCTGTCGCGGCTGATGACCATGCTCATGGACGAAGGGTTCCGCACAAAGCTTCTTGCGGCAAAGTCGGCGGACGAATTCTTAAAGGAAATCGATGCCTTCGAGCGTGCAAAATATCCGGAAGAAGCGCAAAAAACACCGGCTGCCGCCGCAAACGGCTATCGCGTTCTTGCCGTGACCGCCTGCCCGACCGGCATTGCACATACCTATATGGCCGCCGAAGCTCTCGAAAAGGCCGGCAAAAAGCTCGGCATTCCTCTTAAGGCCGAAACCAACGGTTCGGGCGGTGCAAAGAATATTCTTACCGATGCGGAAATCGCCGCAGCCGACGGCATTATCATCGCCGCAGACAAATCAGTCGAAATGGCTCGTTTCGACGGCAAAAAGCTCATCAGTGTCAGCGTTTCCGAGGGCATTAAGAACCCGGAGGGTTTGATAAACAAAATCGTTTCCGGCGACGCACCCGTTTACCATGCTTCCGCAAAAGCCAAGGAAAGCACCTCCACCGGCAGCGAATCGGCCGGTCGAAAGGTCTACAAGCACCTCATGAACGGCGTTTCGCATATGCTTCCGTTTGTGGTGGGCGGCGGTATTTTCATCGCTCTTGCGTTCTTAATCGACACCATCGCCGGTGCACCGCAGGATGCAAATTTCGGTACGTTTACGCCGGCAGCCGCGTTCTTTAAGGGAATCGGCGGCTATGCCTTTAGCTTCATGATTCCCGTGCTTGCAGCATTCATCGCACGCAGCATTGCCGACCGTCCGGGTCTTTTGGTCGGTTTTGTCGGCGGCTATCTTGCAACCACCGGTTCGACCTTTGCCAACATCGGCGGCGACATTCCGTCCGGCTTCTTAGGTGCATTACTTGCCGGTTTCGTCGGCGGTTATCTCATGCTCGGCATTGAAAAGCTGTGCGACAAGCTGCCGGATTCCTTAGAGGGCATTAAGCCGGTTCTCATTTATCCGCTTGCAGGCCTTGGCGCGATTGCCGTTGTCATGTGCGCCGTCAACCCGTTTATGGGAATGATCAACACCGGCCTTACCGATTTCTTAAACAGCATGAACGATGTCAGCAAATTCGCGCTCGGCATGATTTTAGGCGGCATGATGGCCATTGATATGGGAGGTCCTTTCAACAAGGCGGCGTATGTCTTCGGCACGGCAGCCATCACCACCGGCAACTATGATATCATGGCAGCCGTTATGATCGGCGGCATGGTTCCTCCGCTTGCCATTGCGCTTGCCGCAGCCATTTTCAAAAACAAATTCACCGCAGAGGAACGCAAAAACGCACCGGTCAACTATATCATGGGTTTAAGCTTTATCACCGAAGGAGCGATTCCCTATGCGGCGGCCGATCCGTTACACGTCATTCCGGCCTGCTTCTTGGGTGCGGCTCTTTCGGGCGGACTTTCCATGCTCTTCAAATGCACGCTTATGGCACCGCACGGCGGCATCTTCGTTGTACCGGTTATGGGAAATGCGCTGCTTTATCTGGTGGCACTTGTCATCGGAACAGTGGTATCCGCAGTTCTGCTTGGAGTTTTAAAGAAAAAAGCTGCATAAAAGAATAGAAAAAAGACAGAAAACATAGTAAAATAAAAATATCAAAGATCCTATGGGAGGAAAAAATCATGAAAGAATTTAAGTATGTTGTAACAGATCCAGAAGGAATCCACGCTCGTCCGGCAGGAATGCTGGTAAAAGCAGTCAAAGAATTTTCCTGTGATATCAAGATCGCAAAAGACGGAAAAGCCATGAACTGCAAAGCCATCTTCGGTATCATGGGACTGGCTGTAAAACAGGGCGAAGAAGTTACCCTGACCTTCGATGGAGCAGATGAAGATGCTGCATACGAAGCAATCAGCAATTTCATGAAAGAGAACTTGTAATTCTACAGAGCCATGCGGAATGGAAGAAAAAAGTGCGAATCATGCTTGCATGAATGAGTGCTTTTTTCTGGAATTCCATATGGCGAGAAGCCACATCGAAATGGAGCGTAAGCGGAATTGAGATGGGGCTCTGGAGAATTACAATATAGTAATCGGCAGGAGCGTGTTTGAAAAACTTTCTGAAACTAAGAAATCCTTTTTGAACACGCTCCGGCTGTCTGGACAGAAAATTCGGATATCGAGAACAAAGGTGGAGAAAACTTATGCAGATTTATCAGGGAAAAAGCGTATTTTCCGGCATTGCGATCGGAAAGATCCGCGTATACAAAAAGAATGAGCGTCAGGTAAAACGTGTGAAAGTGGAAAATCCGGATGCGGAGATGGCACGGTTTGAGGAAGCAAAGGCAAAAGGAATCGCACAGCTTGGCGTTCTGTATGAAAAAGCATGCAAAGAGGTCGGCGAGGCAAATGCAGCGATCTTCGAAGTGCATCAGATGATGATGGAGGATGACGGCTACAATGAGTCCGTCGAGAACATCATCAAGAGCCAGGGCGTCAACGCTGAGTATGCCGTTGCAACGACAGGCGACAACTTTGCGCAGATGTTTTCTGCCATGGACGATGACTACATGAGAGAGCGCGCGGCAGACGTAAAGGATATTTCCGAGCGTCTGATCTCCATCTTAAACGGAGACGACACCGACGCATCCTTAAACGACGAACCGGCGATCATCGTGGCAGATGACCTTGCGCCGTCTGAGACGGTACAGATGGATAAGGACAAAGTTCTTTCTTTTGTTACCGTACACGGTTCTTTAAATTCCCACACCGCTATCCTTGCAAGAACAATGGCGATTCCGGCACTGGTCGGAACACCGCTTCCGCTGGATGAGAGCGTAGACGGAAAGCTCGGCATCGTGGACGGATCCGATGGAACCATCTATGTGGATCCGGACGAGGAGATTCTTGTCGCTATGCAGAAGCGCCGCGCCGAGGAGGAGGAAAAGAAAAAACTGCTCCTCACCTTAAAGGGAAAAGAGAATATTACACTGGACGGACAGAAAATTCTGCTGTATGCTAATATCGGAAACATCAAAGACCTTGCGGCTGTCATGCAGAACGACGCGGGCGGCATCGGCCTGTTCCGAAGCGAGTTTATCTATCTGGAGCAGGATCACTATCCAACAGAGGAAGAGCAGTTCCGCATCTACAAACAGGCAGCAGAGACGATGGCGGGAAAACGCGTCATCATCCGTACCCTCGATATCGGTGCCGATA
>URCT01000148.1 GCA_900546385.1 uncultured Eubacteriales bacterium
AGGCTGCCGTTACTCGGCGATACACGCTACGGCTGTGCGTTAAAAGCACCGGAGCTATGCCTGTTTGCCGAGAGCCTTGCCTTTTGCGACCCGTTTTCAGGCGAAGAAAAGCGATTTTCGGCACAGCCGGACGGCTTTTTCGGAGAGCTGTTTTCCGATAAAGCCACATTTTGCGGCAAAGGAGTTTGAAAGAACCATGGCTAACGACAAAAAACCGCGCCAAACAGCATCGCACGCCCTTCACCGCACCCGTATGCGGACGCGTTTTCTGCAAGCAGGCGCGGAAACGTTTGCGGATCATGAACTGTTGGAGCTGCTTTTATACTATGCCATTCCGCGGCGCGACACGAATGCAACAGCGCATGCGCTTCTCGAGCATTTCGGGTCGTTCGACAAGCTGTTTGCGGCATCGGTCGCCGAGCTGACGCAGGTAGGCGGCATCGGCGAAAACGCGGCGGTTTTGCTCAAAACGGTCTTTGAATGCTATCGGCGTTTAACGGTTTTGCCGGAAAATGAGACCGTGTTCCATACCTTTGAACAGATCGGCGACTATCTTGTCAAGCTGTATGCCGGCGTGCAGAGCGAACGGCTTATGCTGTTATTGTTCGATAAAAAAGGCCGTTTGGATCGCCGCGTGGTCATCTCGGACGGCACAAACGATGCAGCCCCCGTCAAAACCAAGAAAATCGTGGCAAACGCCGTATCGTCCTCAGCCGCCTATGCGGTGCTCGCGCATAACCATCCGAGCGGAACGCTTGCGGCATCCTATGAGGACAAGCGCGCCACGGTCGAGGTCGGCGAATTGCTAAGCTCGCTCGATATCCGCCTCATCGACCACTATATTTTGGCCGACGGAATGTATATCGGCGTGAAGCGAAGCTGTTTTCATGCCACAGACGGAAAAGGCGCAAATGCGGATATTTTTGAGAAGGATTTATAAAAAAGAGAACCGTAAACATCCAAGCTTACCGATGTTTACGGTTCTTTTTTGCGCCTTGCCGTTATCGCAAAAGCGTATCGTCTTTTATAACCAAAACGCTTCGGAATTGGTCAAGCCATTCGGAAACAGCTCCGCCAAGCAAACCTGTTCGCCGACAAATGCCGTTTGGTTCCCGTTTGCGTGCAACAAACTGCGGTCAAACCATCCATAGCCGAATTGCCGCTCGTCCGCACCATCGCATACCTTCCGGTCGATCATCATCGACACAACGCGCGAACCGGCGTCCACCTGCACGACAACCGTATGCACGCCCTTAGCCGCAAGCGGCGCTTTGTCGGAATAAAAAACGTTGGTTCTTCTGCCGTCGCCAAGCGTAAAAACGATTTTTTCGCCGTCGAACGCCGCTTCCATGCCGCGATGCTCTTGCGTCATGGTCGAAAACAGCACGCCGGGCTTGTCAAAATCCGCCGTCAGAAGCAGACTGAAGCTTGCGCCGGTATCCACGGAATGGCTGTCGTTTGCCATGTAATCGCGCTCGATAAACGGTCGAAGCTCCGGCATGGCACTGCCGTTTTGCAGAACGATTCCGTGCTTTCGCTCACCTTCTTT
The DNA here is from genome assembly GCA_900546385.1 of uncultured Eubacteriales bacterium. Classification (GTDB taxonomy): domain Bacteria; phylum Bacillota; class Clostridia; order Oscillospirales; family CAG-382; genus UMGS882. Next base: position 1,550 of record URCT01000148.1, read on the forward strand.
GTCAAACTGCGACCACAAGCCTTCGATGAGCGATGTTTCGGCCTTATGCGTTCGGGCAAGGCATTTCTGCGTTTCCGTAAAATAATACGCGCCGCCCTCTTCGATCATATCCGGATAGCTCATCCGAATCATCACATCCGGGTCGTATAGCAGGATTTCCGGCTGTGAGAATTTCAAGCGCATTCCGTCCGCCGCGGCATATTCCACCGCACCCGAAAGCCATACCGGATTTCGGTCGTCATACGTTTTGCCGCCATGGTTGTGGTACCAGTACAGGTACTTGCCGTTTTGGCACTTCCAGATGAAATTGGCCGCACGCGGATGGCGCATGGGACGGCCGTCCGCATAGGTCATCTTTTCCGGCGCGGTAAACGTATGTCCCTTATCCCGGCTGTACGCGCAATAGGAATTGCCGGAAACCGTGCGGAATACGCAGAAAATGCTTCCGTCGCTTAAGGTGACAAAGCTGTGTTCCTCGGAAACGTCGCTGACTTCACGCGGCACTTTGATGCCGTGATCGCCGTCGGGAAGCGTTTCCCAATGCAGCTTTGAAGCGTCTCTTTCCGTGTTGATGAGATACGCACTTTTCTTCATTTTGCAGATGGTCGGATAATCAAAAAACCCGCGCGTTTGCTCGGTGAGCGGCAGATGCACCGTCACAAAATCTGCTTTGGCAAGCACCTCATCAAGGCTTTTTCGTTGCGCGCCGAACGCCTTTTCGGCTTTTTCGTTTGAAACGGCGTCGTAATAAAGCACGTTCATGCCGAACGCGTGTGCACGCCGTGCGGTTTCATACGCAATTTTTCCCATGCCGACAATGCCGAGCGTTTTCCCGAATACGCTGTGGCATTCGCATCTTTCCCAGCGGCCGTCATGCATATGCGCATTCAGCACGCCGATTTTTCGCGAAAAGTCGAGAATGTACGCCATGACAAGCTCGGCCACCGGCGGCTCGACCACGCCGAGCGTCCGCGCAATCGTAATGTTCTTTTCGGCCGCATAGGCAACGTCCACGCTGTCCACACCGACGCCGCGCCGGGAAATGATTTTTAACTTTTTTTGCCGCGTCGATGACATCCTTGTTGATATTTTCCAAATCGCATATCATCGCGTCGGCCTTAGCCGCATACGGAAGAATTTCTTCGGGTGTCAACGCCTTGTGGCCATACGGATTATCGATGACATGATGCCCGGCCTTGCAGAGAAGCTCTCTTGCTTCGGGCGAAAACTTGCCGAAATATTCGCTGGTAATCAAAATGTCAGACATTCATGTATCCTCCCTCCATCGCGGAGACCGCCAGCGTTTGATAGACGCCCAAAATACCGCCGGCTTTCCGGAAAGTGTGCGGCGGCGCATTTTTTCTTCTCTCATCAAAATCCACGCCGACGGCGTCAATCGTTCTGTTTGCAATATCGATGCGGATAAGGTCGCCGTCCTGTATTAACCCGATGTTGCCGCCCTCGGCCGCTTCGGGCGAAATATGCCCGATGCAAGGGCCTTTGCTTGCCCCGGAAAAACGCCCATCCGTGATAATGGCCGTGCTGGAAACCAGATTTTTGTCCGCGCACAAGGCTTCGGTCGTGTAAAACATTTCCGGCATTCCGCTGCCCTTCGGACCTGCATAGCGAATCACAATGCAGTCGCCGGGCTGTATTTTGCCGTCGATGATGGCACCTCGCGCCGAAATCTCATCGTCGAAAACACGCGCCCTGCCTTCGAAATACCGCATTTTTTCGGGAAGTCCCGTGTATTTGACCACCGCGCCCTTTTGGGCGATATTGCCTTTTAAGACGGCAATCGCTCCCTGCGGCGCAATCTCATGGATGATATCCTCCGGCTTTAACTTGTAATTGCTTAAATAGCCGCGATACGGCTTAAGCGCATATTCCGCCCGTTCGAGGTTTTCACCGAGCGTTTTTCCCGTGACGGTGAGAACATCTAATTTTAGCTTGTCCTTCAGCTTTAACATGATGGCCGGAACACCGCCGGCATACCACAGCATTTCCGTCGTGTGTTTTCCGACCGGACGGGTATCCGCCAAAAACGGGATATCCCGATGCAGCCTGTCAAACAGCTCCATATCAAGCTCGATTCCGGCTTCATGCGCAATCGCCGGTAAGTGTAACAGCGCGTTCGTACTGCCGCCGACCGCCCCATGAATCACGATGGCGTTGTAAAACGCGTCCGCGGTCAGAATGTCTCTTACGCGGAGATTCTTTTCGGCAAGAGCCACCACCGCCTTGCCGGAGGCCTTGGCAATGGTATCGACAAATTTCATATTGGCCGGTGCTAAAGCGGAATGCGGCAGCGCAAGTCCGAGCGCTTCGCTCAAAACCTGCATGGTGGCCGCCGTTCCCATAAACTGGCAGGCACCGCAGGACGGGCAGGCATCCGCCTGACACCAAGAATAGTCTTCCTTCGTCATGTCGCCTTTGCGGTATTTGACGCTGACGTTGCCGATCTGCTCAAGGGTAAAGCCGTTGGCCGCCGCCGGCATGACACCGCCCGGCACATGGATCGCCGGAAGATTGAGTCTTGCCATGGCCATGAGGTGCGCCGGCACGCTCTTGTCGCAGCTCGAAATCAACAGCATTCCGTCAAAAACGCTCGCTTTGGCGTGAATTTCCGTCATGCCGGCAATGATCTCGCGGGACACGAGCGAATAGTTCATGCCGTCATGCCCTTGGGCAATGCCGTCGCACATATCCGTCACCGTGTAATGCGACGGCTTGGCACCGGCATATTTAACGCCGTCGTCCGCCATTTTGGCAAGCCTTGCCAAATGCACGCTTCCCGGATGGCTGTCTCCGTAGGTGGTATCGATCAAAATCTGCTTGCGTCCGATATCCTCGCTGTCCCAATCCATGCCTTGGCGTAACGCGTCGATTTCCGGTGCCATATCCTTGATGTCCATTTACTCCATCTCCCTCTTTACCACATTCACCACACGCTTTGCACCGTCGGCAAGAAACACCGTATCCATGCCCAAAGCAAGAAATGTGTAGCCGCTTCTTAATGCCTCCGCAAGGGTTTGCTCCGTCGGAAGCACAATATGCTGCCCGGCCGCCTTGCGATGCTTTAAGCACGCCGCAAGCACCCGGCTTTTGGCCGCCTTTACCAACGGATGCTCGGTCTGCCCCACCACGCCGTAAGAGCCGGAAAGGTCATACGGCCCGATGAGTATGCCGTCCACGCCATCGACCTCTAAAATCTCATCAATGTTCTCCACCGCTTCTTTGGATTCGATCATAACAATGACGGTGATCTCCTCGTTCGCACCGCTTGCATAGGCATCAAAATCCCTTCCCCAGCCGTTGGCGCGGACAAACGCAAAGCCGCGAACGCCCTCCGGCGGATATTTTGCCGCCGCAACCGCTTTTTTGGCACCTTCAGCATCGTTTACAAGCGGAATAATGACGCCTTTTGCACCGCAGTCAAGCACGCGCCGAATGGCAAGCGTGTCGTTTTCGCGCAGCCGCGCCATCGGCTCGCAGCGTGCGCTTGCGGCACTGACAG
>URCT01000149.1 GCA_900546385.1 uncultured Eubacteriales bacterium
GTTTGTAAGCAGTACCCTTTCCATCTGCCGGTGTATTCCAGCCGATAAAGGTGTAGTTGTTACGGGTAAATTCGTTCTGAGCAACTGTCACGATTTTTCCTGCTGCACCAGTTGCTGAATCTATTGCTCCTTCGCCGCCATTTGCATCATAAGTCAACTTAACATGATATTCCGTGACATTTTCCTCATATCCACAATACGTGCATTTTTTTGTTCCATCGCGGGTTATCGTGCCATCTTCGTTTGCAATCCACTCACCGTAGGTAGTTTCAAGCGCATTATCCTTATAACCTTCGGCATGCAGACTATTATTGGAACCATCAACATCATTGTCGTACGTAACGCCATCTGCCGTCACACCGCTGTTATGGTATGCCTTGGCATCAACCATTTTGCCCCTCTGCCAAACGGTAGTGTTACCGAACTTCACAATAGTTTTGCCTGTATTATTGCCGGGTTTACCGCCATAGCCAAACAAACGAGAGCAGGTTATTTTATCTGTATTTACCCCGTTTACAACATTGTCGCCGGAAATATTGATGACAGTCGGATGCTCTTTGAGGATAGCTTCAAATGCATCAGAATCCGTCATACCACCGTTATAGGCGCTGTCCTTGTGATTGAGCTTATGCGCAGGCGGAATGTGGTCGAATACGAAAATCGGCTTACCGCTGGCTTCATCGGCATATAACCGCTCGGAAAGCCATTTGAGCTGCTCCTCGCCGAACTCATATTTGTTGCCGTTCGGAACCGAGCAGAAAATGAAATGCATTCCGTCGATTTCGGTATCATAAAAATGCACGCCGCGCGTGTATTCCACGGTATAATAGTTATTTTCACGGCAATAGGCAAGCCAGGTATCCATAAAGTTTTCGAAATGCTCCCAGGTAAACTCATCGATGCCGATGATATTGTTGACATACTGGTCACACTCATTCGGGCCTTCGTGGTTGCCTTGCACAAAGTATATGGGACTGGTAAAGCCTTTGAAATACTCGGTCAAGACCTCCCATTGGCCGCCCTGCTCAGCATCCACATTTCGACCGTACCATTGCGCAAAATCGCCGTTGACAACAATAAACTCCGGCGCAAAGGCATTTAGTTCGGTGCGCGTGGCCAACTGATTGGAATGCGGTGAAATCCGTTTGCCGTCGCCGAAGCCGAAACCGATATGCACGTCGGAAATGACGGCAAACGTGCGGCTCGGCACACCGGTCGGGCGTTTATCTTCGGGAATCTCACAAACCACATCAAAGCTCTTTAACGGATCGGTCACGCGGCAAAGCAGTGCTTCCGCACCGAACGGAACCGCTAAATTCTTATCGACCGTCACACCTTTAAGCAATGCCTTCACGTCGTTTAAGCGAAACGGCGTATAGCCTTCAAGCGGCGCATAAACACCGGTCTCGTTTTTGGCAGCCCAGTACAACACAAAGCTGTCTTGTTCGGCAGAAAGCGTCTCTTTTCCGGTCGTCAAGGTGATCACGCCGTCGGCACTGCCGCGCTTGTCATCGGAAAACGTATAGCTCAACGCGAATTCAGCCGGGTCTAACGAATGGGTGATATTGGAGGCTGTCAAGGTCTTCATCTCGATTTCGGATAAATTCACCTGCGAACCGGCAGGATAAACGGTTTCGCCGCACAAGAAGCTGACATAATTCTCGCCGGTTGGAAGCGTCACCACATCGTCCGCATCCGTCACAAGGCTCAACGTGCCGCCGATATTTAATATATAGCTTCTTTTCGGGAAGTAATACACCGCCATATTGTCATAATACTGTCGGTCGTAATGGGACGCAAAATAAATGTGATAGCTGTTGAGCGTCGCGGCATCGGGAATCGCATCAAAGGTCACGGTCTCATGATACCAGTCAGCCGCCACGCGGATGACCTCGGCAAGCGAAGCCTTATGGTTGACCTCGGCATAGACTGCATCGGTATCCGATGTGCCGTTATAATAGACTCTGTCGTAAATATCGGTACAGGTTTCGGCATTCGAGCCTTTCGCCACCGCCACATCGTATTCTGCCGTAATGCGGCCGCCGTTCACGGAAAAGCCGCTGCCGCCGTTAAAGAAGAACGCGACGTCGGAATACTCACCTTTGTCGGTGTAAATCTGATAATAGCCGTCGCCGTACTGCGATACGCCGCCGCTTTTGCAGGAAACGATTTGGATATTGCAGGATTCCATATAGCCTTTTTCAAAATCAGCGACTTCTTCTTTTTTTGTTTTGAAATCGGCAAAGGCAAGACGCACGCCGTAAGTCGGGTGAAGCGTCGGATTGAACGCTTCGGGTGCATCCACGGCAGTAAGCGTAGATTTTGCAATTTGTGACACCGTTACCGTCGCGCCGGCAGCATAGGTTTTGCCGGACGGCGCTTTCCAGGCACTGTCTTCGGGAAGCTTGACAGAAGAACCGTTTGCCACCAACATCGAAAGCGTATCACCGCGCTTTAAGAAAAACGCATTGCTCGGATACATCCAAAGCTCGATGTTGTCGTAATACTGCTTTCCTTTAGACGTGAGGGCAATTTCATAGGCATTGAGCGTTTGTGCGTCCGGAATGTCCGGCGTAAAGGTGTTTTCCGTCCAAACCCAGGCATCCGCAGCAGCAATGACCGCAGCAAGATCGGACGAATGATCGTAGGTATAGACTGCCGCGTCCTTGGAGGTGCTGCCGTTGTACAAAAGCCGTTCAGCAAGCGCTGTAACGGTTTCGGCGGTCGAGCCTTTCGCTACGGCAACGTGATACCCGGCGGTAAAGGTTCCGCCCGAAAAGGCGAAGCCGGAGCCGTTATCGTTAAAATCAAAGCGGACAAGCGTTTGATCCACGCGGTCGCTATAGCCGATGGTGACATAGCCGCCGGAATACGGAACGACATTTCCGAAGTCGCATTTCGGGAAGCTGATGGCAATGCTGTTCAAAAGAACGCTGTCAAAATCGGTGATTTGCGTGTCCTTGGTCGTGAAATCGTCCGAAAACAAGCGAACACCCTTGATTTCGTCTAATGTAGAGGTTTCGGCTGTCAGTGTCAGAACGCTTTCCGCCGCCATGGCATGAAAACCGGCGGATACTGCAAAAGCAAGAAGCAGTGACGCAAAAAAGCGGAGTGGTTTCAAAGCAATTCATCCTTTCAAGTGAATTTTTATAAAATATGGAGAAGAAAAATAGCATTCTTCATGCAAATAGTATAGCTTTTTATGAACGAATCGTCAAGTATCGCCGCTTAAAAAGACGAAATGCTCAAAAATTTGCGCGTTTTCCGGCAATTTTGGAGATTATTTGAAAGATTAAACTGTCTGCCGCAATTTTGCTTTCGTCACATTTTACAAAAACATTTTCAGCTTTTCATGCACATTGCCGAACACCGTCCGCTGTCGATGACACAAAAAAACAGAGACCCGGCTAACCGAATCTCTGTCTTGGTTTGAAAAACAAATACTTATGCCCAGAACATTCCGCCCGGCTTGGGTTCGGAAATGATGATGCGGCGCAAGAACGCGATGGCTTTTTCAAGGCCTTCCTTGCTGGTCATGAAGCTGTCCTCATGTTCGATGCTCATGACGTGGTTATAGCCGACAAGCTGAAGCATGGAGATCATATCCTTCCATTTCTTCTCATCCGTACCGTAACCGAGTGCGCGGAACACCCACGAACGATGGATCTCATCGCTGTAATGCTTGGTATCGAGAACGCCGTTGATTTCGGTATTGCGGCGGTTGACGCAGGTATCCTTGGCATGGAAATGGAACATAGCGCCGTTTTCGCCGATGTAGCGGATGGCTTCCACCGGATCAATTCCCTGCCAAATGAGATGGGACGGGTCGAAGTTAGCACCGAGGCACGGGCCGACGGCGTTGCGCAGCTTCATTAAGGTTTCGGGATTATAGACGCAGAAGCCGGGATGCATTTCGAAAGCGATCTTATTGACGCCGTATTTTGCGGCATACTCGGATTCTTTCTGCCAATACGGGATAAGCACGTCGTTCCACTGATAATCGAGGATATGGAGAAAATCCTCCGGCCACGGGCAGGTGACCCAGTTGGGTGTTTTATCTTCGGGCGAACCGCCGGGGCAGCCCGAGAAGGTGATGACCATCGGGATTTCGAGTTCGTTGGCAAGCACGCAGGTGCGTTCGAAATCTTCATGGAATTTAGCGGCGACTTCTTTATCGGGATGGACGGCATTGCCGTGTGTGGACAAAGCGGAAATCTCGATATCGTATTTCTTAAAGAGATCCTTAAAGGCCTTCAATTTGCTCTTATCGGCGAGAAGCTCCTCGCGGTGGCAATGACCTTGGCCGGGAAATCCGCCGGTACCGATCTCGACTGCTTCGACGCCCAAGCCTTTGACGTAGGCAAGCATATCTTCAAGCGAACGGTCATAAAGCGGAACGGTGACGAGTCCTACTTTCATGGGAATTACTTCCTTTCGTATTTTTTGGATAGAATTGCTTCTGCCATCATTATACATGAAGTAAGCGGAAATTTCAAGTACTTTTTGATAGATTTGACCATATTTCTTTTTATTTTTTCCGATACAGCAGCCGAATAATTTCCGCAAGAGCCAGTAAAATCGCACCGATTGCCAAAGCGGCAAGTCCGCAAAGATGTGCAGTATCCGGATTTGCTGTTTTTTGATCAAGGATATACGAAAACCCAACAACAAATGCAAGATAGGCAGATAATTCCAACAATGGCGTAACGGCATTTCCGTATGTTCGGGCTTTTTCCAAGCAAATCCAAAGGAATACCAAAACCACACAGATTACGACCAACGCGAAGCAATTGTAACCGGACATGAACGTTCTCCTAAAAATGATAGGTTCATTTTATCACGAAAAGGGCATTCTGTCAAGCACTTTATACTATATTTGTATTACAACTCGAATATATCAATGCAATGGCTGTTAATATATAATTCTATGTGAGGTGATTTCATGTCAAGCAAACTCATTCAAATCAAAAAGCGCGGTGAGGACGGCTACAAGCTGATATCCGTGCGCATTCGGGAAAACACACTTGCCAAAATTGATGCGCTTGCCG
>URCT01000150.1 GCA_900546385.1 uncultured Eubacteriales bacterium
ATTCAGCTCGCCGCAATGGCGGCTTCGCACGAACAAAATTAAAACCTTCCCAAAAAGAGCTTCGAGGTTCTCCAAACCTCGAAGCAGCACGCCCAAACAACACCCTCCCACTGACAAAATTATAGCCTTTTTCGTGGTGTGACGCCGCTTAATTTCTCATAAACCTCAATAATCTTGTTCAGCCGATGGTTGACACAGCTCTTGGTGATGGGCGGCTCATGAAGAGCTGCAAGCTCGGACAGATTGAGCGACGGATTTTCCAACTTCAACGCCGCCGTCGTCTGCAAAACCTCGGATAAATTCTCCATTTCGCCGACCTCGTACAAAAAACGGATCGCATCCGTCTGCCGCTTGCCGGCCGCGGCGGTTTTTGCCATGTTGGCCGCATCAAAATTGGTCTTGCGGTTGCAGTCGTTGCGCACCTGCTTCTCGATTAACACATCCAAAAACTCAAAAGCGCATTTTTGTGCGCCGATGGCATTCAAAAAGCCGAAAATCACGTCGCCGTCCTTGAAATATACGATATCTGCCGCGCGCCGTGCCGAAATTTTGGCTTCAAAGCCGCTCTCGCTCAACACCTCCGCAAGTGCCTTGGCTTTTTCGCGGCTGTCCACCTTCATTTCGAGATGATGCCCTTTTTCCGGTGCATTGACACTGCCGGAAGCCAAAAATACGCCGCGCAGAAAATGCGGCGCACAGGCACTGCACCGAAAAAGACTGCGGTCAACCGCGATACACGCGCTGTCCTTGGGAAACGAAAACCCGGCGGCAAAAGCAGTCTTACAGCACAGCTTTTCGATTTTTTCATTCCGCAGACTGCGCTTCACCTTGCCGGTAAAGGTCAATTTTTCCGACAGTGCGGCCGTCGATGCGGTTTTAATATATTTTTTCGGCGGTGATTTGACCGCACGTTTCATTTTTCTGTCTGCTGTCATAAGGATTCCCAACTCATTTGAAATTCATTTGATGATCCGGATCTCCGGTTCAAGCTCTACGCCGAAGGTTTGATGCACCTTTGCACGCACGTCGCAAAGCAGTTTTTCCACGTCGGCCGAGGTCGCACCGCCCTTATTGACGACAAACCCGGCGTGCTTTTCGGAAACGCACGCGCCGCCGACCGCATAGCCTTTGAGGCCGCACTTTTCGATGAGTTCACCGGCAAAATAGCCTTCGGGACGCTTGAACGCACTGCCGCAGGAGGGATATTCGAGCGGCTGTTTTTCCCGGCGGCGTTCCATAAGCTCTTTGGCTTCGGCAAGGGCTTTGCCGGATTCGCAAGCGGCAAGCGACAGAGAAGCGCCCAAAATCACGCCGTTTTTATGGGCGAAAACGCTTGTGCGATACCCAAAGCCGCAGTCGGCAGCCGGAATTTCGCAGACGGTATCGGCATCGATATCGTAAAAGCGCACCGAACGCACGATGTTTTTCATCTCCGAGCCATACGCACCGGCGTTCATGAACACTGCACCGCCGACCGTACCGGGAATGCCATAGGCAAACGACAGTCCGGCATAGTCCCTGCGGCAGAATTCGAGTGCCAGTCCCGTAAGCGACACGCCGCACGCGGCATACACCTTGATCCCGTCGTCTGTGTCCGTGACCGTGACGGTTTTGATGCCGGTGGTGATGACCGGCACGAAATCCAACGTTCCATCGGGCAAAAGGACATTGGACAGGTTGCCGAACACGAAAAAGCGTTTATGCTCTTCCGTTAAGCGGCGCACCGTGTCACAAAGGCTCTGTTCGGTTTCGGGAAAATAGGCCACAGGCGCGATGCCGCCGGTGCGCATGGAGGAAAGCGCGGACATGGCGGTATCGGTTCGTAAAAACTCGTTCATAACGGTCACTCCCTTTGGTAAATCGGTTCTTTTGCAATATATGCGGAAATCGTGCAAACATTGCAAAAAAGGCTGTCGTGTAAACGATATACGCGACAGCCTTGTGCAGACAAATTCGGTTATGGAAATGCTTTACGCAAGATATTCCTTCAAGCTTGCCGGGATTTTTTCAACCTCGACCGATGCGGTCATGGTGAAGTTCACGTTTTGAGCAGCCAAAAGCGGCGTAACCTTACCGGCGAAGCTTTCGAAGCCGGCCATATCGTTCTTGCAGATCTTGAGAGCCGAATCGATAAACAAATCGGTCAAGTCGTAGTTGCTGGCAAGAATGCCGCAGACAAAGCCATATAATTTTTCCCAGTCATCCACGCCGTAATCCGAAATGTTGATGAGTCTGGTTGCGGAATTTATCTCATGAATCAGCTTTGTTCCCTGTTCGATGCAGACAACACTGCCTTTGGTGGTAGTCTGAGCGGTGTTTACCATTTCGATTAAATTCTTGGTTTTGCCCGAACCCTTTAATCCTGCAAAAATCTTGAACATAGTAACTGCCCCTTTTCGTTATATTTGTTAAGAAAGCCTTTGCCTTCCTAACTACATTTATATGATACACTTTTTTGCGGCTCTTGTCAAGACGATTTTGTAAATATCGGGCGTTTTGACGGAAATTTCAGCTATCGTTCACTTTCACTGCGCACCGGCAGACAGCATTCGCCTTTTTTCGGCAAAAGCATGGGCGGCCACCCATTCGAGTGACCGCCCGTTTCGGCTGTTAACCGAAATTATGCAGCTTTTTCAACCGTGAGGTTGTCGATCATATAGCCGACACCGGCGTCGCCGACCGGATTCGTATAGAACGAGAACTGGTCGTTGCCGCGGAAGGTGGAATCGGCCGGGATTTCGAATTCGAATTCCCAATGCTTCCAGCCGTCTTCGGTGGAAAGATCGATGCTGCTGCCTGCACCGAAGCTGATGTGATCCTGCTTGCCTTCTGCATCCATATATTTAAGGTTGCAGTAAACGGCCGTCGTGATATCCTTATCGGAAGCGAGCGTGCCGGTAAGCTTGATGTCAAGCGAAGCCTTGTACTTCACGCCGGTCTGATAGGTGACGTTCTGGCGGATATACGCCCAAACCTTGCCTTCTGCCGGAGTGACCTTCCAAACATTGCCCTTATCGGCATCTTTATAGATCTCAACAGAAGCGTTGCCCTTTTCGCCGAGGAACACATCTGCGTTAGCCGCATCCTCTGCGTCGCCGTTTTCAACGAGAATGCCCTTGGCGAGCTTCTCTTCTTCTTTCTTCTTCTGTTCTTCGATCTTGGCCTCGTTCTTCTTAGCCAATTCTTCGTCCATAACAAAACGGATGTAATCAACATCAAAGTGACCGCCGCAGTTCATCGGGTCGAAGCGGATATTGGTAACCGTGCCGGTCCACTTTTCGTTTTCAGAGAAGTCGAGAACGTATTCAACGACCTTGTCGCCCGAAGAGTTTCCGGTAATAAAAGCGATTGCGCTCTTATCCTGCGAGAGAGAGCTTTCTTTATCGGTAGCAAAGAAGATTTCGATTGCGCTCTTTTCGATGCCTTCAAGGAACGTGTGCTTCATGCCGACGATAATCTTGTTGCACTTCAGCGTATCAATGGAGAGGCCTCCGAGTGAGAGCATCGGGTCGTAAGCCGGGCTTTGACCGGGTCTTTCAACCGAATCGCCCGAGAGGAAGCCTTCCTTGACGACGCCGGTAGCGAACGAGCAGGTAAAGCCCTCGAGGTCGCCCGGAACGTCAAATTCATACTTGTAAGCAACACGCTGGTCGACGATGTCCTGATACTTCTTGTCGAGTGTGGAAACTGTAACAGCCTTGTTTTCAAAGGTGTAGTTGGTTCCTTCGATCTTGTAGATGAAGAACAGCGGGAGAACCGGGAGACCGTCGCGAAGCGTTACCTTTTCGGCGAGTTTGGTTTCCTTGCCGTCAACAAGCGCGACATCGCTGTCGATATTGAAGATGATCTCGTGGTCTTTCTTGGTAACGATGCGGAGCTTGCCGGTGTAGCGGCTCCACTCATAGTAGAAGTTGTTGAGGCTGAAGAAGCCGTGGATGGAACTTGCCGGAACATACAGTTCATCGTTCTTGAGGATCGGATGGAACGGCGAAGCGTATTCCTTCTTATCAATGGTGATGGTGATCGGAAGCTGAGATTCGTCGTAGCCGAGAAGCTCGATCTTGGAAACTTCGAATTCACCGGCCGTCGAGATAATGTCGAAGCGGAAGAAGTTTACGGTGTCTTTCCAGGTAGCCTTGCCGGCGGTGTTGATGACATATTCCTTAAAGTCGTCCGACTTCGTGACCTTGGTGTTGAAGCTCTTAGACTGTTCAAGGTTCGGGCTGGAAGAAGTTGTATAGAAGATTTCCATGGTGGAATCGACGCTCGATTTTGCCGTCACGCGGATCGCGACAACGTCCTCGGCGTTGATTTCGGGAAGAGCATCCTTGACTTTGAGACCCGGGTCGCTCTTGGAGGTCGTTGCCTTAAAGATGCCGTTTTCGACCTTGGAGTCGTCGATGTTCTGTCCGGCGGCAAGATCGTCGCCGGTGAAGGTGAAGAGAGCCTTCTGCGGAACATTGCCGGTTTCTTCTTCATAATCCCACTGCTTGATGGAGGTCTTGGACTTCGGATAGAGGTGGCCGAGACGCGCCTTTTGGTTGTCGGTCGGGAAGATGTTGGTGGAGTGGTCGGTCACGCCGGAAATGACTTCGGCAACGTTTTCGAGATAACCGAAACCGTGGAGACCCTTACACGGCATGACGTACGTACCTTCACCGTACTCGTTCCAGGTGGAAACGATGAGCGTCTTGGCTTTCCAGCCGGTCTGCTTGGTGAGGTAATCGTTCTTGATGTATTCGAGAACCTTCTTATGGTCTTCGAGGGAAGCAAGCGGCTTGCGGACGCCGGACCAGCCGATATTGTTGAAGCCGACCGAAACGGTAGGAACAATATAGAGCTTGCCGTAATCCTGGTTGCGCTGGAGACGCTTAATGGTAGCGTCGGCGTTATTGCCGTCCTGATTCCAGTGGTAAGCATAGGAAGCGGTTGCACCGAGGTTTGCCATGTTTTCGAACGAGCCTGCATCCTGTGCGTGGCCGTC
>URCT01000151.1 GCA_900546385.1 uncultured Eubacteriales bacterium
GCCCTTGGCGGCATCCTTCCGGCGGCTATGCCGCCTTTTCTGTTGCTAACGCAACATTTTTTGCCGCTTCGCGGCCTCTTTTTCGGCGGCCATGCCGCCTTTTTGTGTTGCCTGCGGCAACCGACCGCCGCCTTGCGGCGCCTTTTTCCTACTTTTTGTAAAGTACAAAAAGTAGGGCAAAAAACTTTGAAAATTTCCTGTCGGAAATTTTACCCTGCCGGGACAGCACGCTCCGCGTGCACTGCGCCGCCAAAGGCGGCTTCGCAAAAAAATGCAATTTCCTCTTGACAAATCCAAAATCCTGTGTTATACTAGCTCCATAAAAATTTCATAGAACCCGTGGATTCTTTCGGAATGACGCCTGCGCGCCAAACCGAAAAGGTAGGGAACTTCGGAGAATCTCATTGAATTGAGTGCCGAAGGGGCAAGGCGCAAGCCGAAACTCTCAGGCAAAAGGACGAAGATAGCACGATTTTTATCGTGCCGCTTTTCATTTGTTGTTTGAAGTCACCGACCCACCGGCCGGTGACTTTTTTATACACATTTTTATTTCCCGGAGGAAAAATACATGGAAGCGTTAAACAGCTTTTTGTCTACGGTAAACGATTGGGTGTGGGGTATTCCGCTTATCGTTCTGATCATCGCTATCGGCATTCTTATGACTGTCCGTACCGGCCTTATCCAAATCATCCACCTTCCCAAAGCCATTCGTTATATGTTACATAACGAAGAAGACGGCGAAGGCGATGTCACCAGCTTCGGTGCCCTCTGCACCGCCCTCTCGGCCACCATCGGCACCGGCAACATCGTCGGCGTGGCAACCGCTATCGCAGGCGGCGGCCCGGGTGCTCTGTTCTGGATGGAGGTCGCCGCGTTCTTCGGCATGGCAACCAAATATGCCGAAGGCCTGCTCGCCGTCAAATACCGCGAAATCCGCAAAGACGGCACCGTCCTCGGCGGTCCGTTCTATTACATCGAAAAAGGCATGGGACAAAGCTGGAAATGGCTTGCAAAGCTGTTTGCTGTGTTTGGAATGCTCGTCGGTATTCTCGGTATCGGTACCATGACCCAAATCAACGGTATCACAAATGCCGTACAGAATTTCTTTGACCCGGATAAAGCCCAGGTTGCTTTCCGTATCGGCGAAAACACCTATGCCTGGCCGACCATTATCGCCGGTGTCCTTGTGACCCTCTTTGCCGCGCTGGTCATCATCGGCGGCATCAAGAGAATTGCGAAGGTTTCCGAAATCGTCGTTCCGTTTATGGCCGTTATCTACTTTATCTGCGGCATTATCTTGATTATCTGCAATATCACCAAAGTTCCGGCTGCCATCGTTTTGATCGTGCAGAGCGCATTCTGCCCCAAAGCCGTTCTCGGCGCTGCTGTGGGTCTTACGATCCGCAATGCCATGAAGAGCGGTGTCGCAAGAGGCATCTTCTCGAACGAATCGGGTATCGGCTCGGCTCCGATTGCCGCTGCCGCCGCTAAAACCAAAGAACCGGTGCGTCAGGGTCTTGTCTGCATGACCGGTACGTTCTTCGATACGATCATCATCTGCACCATTACCGGTCTTTCCATCGTGCTGACCGGCGCGTGGAGCAACGCGGTCGACGGTTCGTTAAAGGGCGTCGCCGTGACAACAAAGGCTTTCCAAGAAGGTCTTCCGTTTGATCCGAACGTCAGCGCGTTCCTTCTCATGATCAGCCTTGTATTCTTTGCCTTTACCACCATTCTCGGCTGGGACTATTATTCGGAAAAGTGCTTGCAGTATCTTGTCGGCGATAAAAAAATGCCGGTTTTGGTGTACCGTGTGCTGTACATTTTGGCCGTTTTCGCCGGTCCGTACCTGCAGGTCGATTTCGTGTGGACGCTTGCCGACATCGTCAATGGCCTTATGGCGTTCCCGAATATTGTGGCATTGTTCGCTCTCAACGGCGTGGTCGCCCAAGAGACCAAAGAATACGTAAAACGCGTCATTAAGGGACAAAAAGCATAGCATAAAAGTTACGTTGGCTGACCGCCGCATTCATTCGAGTGCGGCGGTTTTTTTATATTCCAAAATATCCTCCACCCGACAATCCAAAAAGCCGCACAAATCATCCAAGGTTTGCGTGCTGATGGGTTTGTTGTGCTTCAAACGGTCAATAAGACTGCGGCTGACGCCGTACTTGTTGATCAGCGTATAGGTGGTGACGCCCTTTTCTTTCATGGTGCGGTAAAGCGGTTCATAAACAATCATGTAAATATCTCCCTTATAAATATTTTGTCATTTATAATGATAAAATATACTCTTACTATTGACAATTGTCGATATGTAGAGTATAATGGATGCAGCAATATCCGATTTTACATTTAGGGAGGATTCAGAATGGAAGAGAACAAACAAACAAGCTTTACAAGCACAAACTGTAAAAACTGCAACGGAAAAATCGAGATTGACGCCGACAAAGAAGTCACCGTCTGCCCGTTTTGCGGCACAAAATACGCAACCGCCGAAATATTACGGGAAAGCGATGCCGTTCGCCTGACTCTTTTTTCGCATTTCCCTTTACAATCGCGCCAAAATGTGCTATACTCATAGCATATCATACAAAGGTTGTGAACAAATATGTATAAATACGAAACCCATATGCACACTTCACCGGTCAGCAAGTGTGCTTCCGCCTCCGTGCGCGACAGTCTTGTCTTTTACAAGTCGCTCGGCTATGACGGCGTTTTCATCACCAATCACTTTTTAGACGGGAATATCGGTATCGACAATCACTATTTTGACGGCGATGCCGGTGCCGAATCGACAGTCCCTTACCGGGAACGCATTGAATTTTACTTTTCCGACTACGAAGAAGGCGTGAAAATCGGCAAGGAAATCGGCTTAAAGGTCTTTTTGGGCGTGGAAAGCTCCTACAAAGGCACGGATTTCCTGATTTACGGTTTGGACAAGGCCTGGTATTTGGCTCATCCCGAAATTATGGAAATGAAACGAAGCGCGCTGTTATCGCTGTTACGTGAAAGCGGTGCGCTCGTCATTCAGGCGCATCCGTTCCGGCAAGCCGGTTATATCGACCATGTCCGTCTGTTTCCCGACCGTGTGGACGGTTTTGAAGTAATCAACGGCAACCGCACCGACGCGGAAAACAAAATGGCGCTCCTTTATGCCGACGAATATTCTTTATTAAAGACCGCCGGCTCGGACAATCACGACGGAGCGGCGCAAATCCGTCTTGCCGGCATGGCATTTGATACGCCGCTGCAAGATGAAGCCGATTACATTCGGCGCATCAAGGCCGGCGAAGGACGCATTTTTTCGGATATCAGCACGCGTTCTTAACAGGACAGCCAAAACGGAGGCAGCCTTCGAAGGAGGGATATCTATGGCAGCAAACACCGAAAGCACCGTGCTTGACTATCTTTCGTGGCGCGGCGATCTTTCTTTGCAAAGCAGTGCGTTTAACGAAGTGGATGGCGTGATTTTAGCGCGGCTTTCCTATTTGCCGTTTGAATATCTGGGTGAAACGGCACAAACGGATCTTACGGTCGGCGAGGCGGCAAAGCATCTTTTGGAACGGCCGGACATTGCTGACATTGCGCTCATTGAAGGCGATGTGCCGTTACTTCATGCGTTAAAAGACAGTGCACGTTTTTGCGATATGGTTCTATCGGATTTTGTCAACGAGATCGATGAGGGCTCGCAGACGCAGTTTTCGGCGGTTTGCATCCGCACGGGTGAAAACGAATGCTATATATCCTTTCGCGGCACGGACAACACGCTTGTCGGCTGGAAAGAGGATTTCAATATGGGCTTTGTCTGCCCGGTTCCGTCGCAGGTATTGGCAAAAGGCTATTTAAGCCGGATTGCCGCACGGCAGGCGAAAGACACGTTCCGCGTTGGCGGTCATTCCAAAGGCGGCAATTTAGCGGTTTATGCGGCGGCATTTTGCGAAGAGGACGTCAAAAAGCGCATTTGCACGGTTTATAATTACGATGGGCCTGGTTTTGACAAAGCGGTTTTGGAGCAGGAGGGCTATCGGGAGATCTGTATGCGCACGCGGACGTTTGTGCCGCAATCGTCGGTGGTGGGAATGCTTTTAGGGCATGAAGAAGCGTACACGATCGTTCACAGCACGCAGGTAGGGCTTTTGCAGCACGATTTATATTCGTGGGAGGTCAAGCGCGACAAATTTGTGTATTTGGACACGGTAACGGATGGCAGCAAGCTGGTAAGCTTCACGCTCAAGGACTGGCTCATGCAGACCGATGCGGCGACGCGCGAGCGTGTGGTTGATGCGATTTACACGGTTTTTGCCGAGACGCACGTACACACGGTAAAGGAGCTTAGTGAAAACTGGTATGCGGCGGCCAAGTCCATGATCAAGACTTTCGGCACGTTAGATGAGCCGACCAAGGCTTTGGTAAATGAGGCGATGGCGACGCTCATGAAGAGTGCGCGCATCGGATTCGACAAGACGTTCCGCGCCGGGAAAGAAAAACAGGGTTTGACAGCCGAAAGTCGCTGAGATTATGGGAAATTCGCGGAAAAATTTGAAAAAGTCCTTGACAAAACGGTGTGAATGTGGTATGATATATAAGCTCCGATTGAAAAGGCACTTTTCGCGGGTGTAGTTCAATGGTAGAATTCCAGCCTTCCAAGCTGGTTACGAGGGTTCGATTCCCTTCACCCGCTCCACAGGCTAAAAACTTGCCAGTGGCAAGTTTTTAGCCTGTGGAAAACATTGGAGCAAATGTCACGGAAAAATCTTACACGTAAAAAGCTTGGCGAATGCGGCAAAAACACGCACGTAACACATATGTGCCTGTAGCTCAGCTGGATAGAGCAACTGCCTTCTAAGCAGTAGGTCGGGGGTTCGAGT
>URCT01000152.1 GCA_900546385.1 uncultured Eubacteriales bacterium
TGAGCATTTCTTTTCTCAAATTGGTACGTCTGATTTTCGGTTTGTGGTAGTATAAAATGGTTGTTTCTGACATAGTGCTGATGTTCCTGTTCTTTACAATAGTTTACAAATAAAAATGCATAAATAAGAGGCTTGATTACGAGTATCGAAAACCAAGCCTCTGAAAATCAATAGATTTTAACGGGAGGTGCGTTTTTTTCCACGACGTCTTTGGTTATGACAACTTTTTTGAGATCCGGCTCATCCGGCAGACTGTACATAAGTTCTGTCATGATTTCTTCGGTGATTGCGCGAAGTCCGCGCGCACCGGTATTTCGCTTTTCGGCAAGCTCGGCAATGGCACGCAGTGCATCATCTTCGAATTCGAGTTCAACACCGTCCATGCCGAACAGCTTATGGTACTGCTTGGTTAAGGCATTTTTCGGTTCGGTGAGAATCCGCACCAAAGCTTCCGTATCGAGCGGCGTCAGAGCGGTAATAAGCGGAATACGGCCGACAAGCTCTGGGATAAGACCATATTTAACAAGGTCATGCGGCTCGATGGCAGCAAGCGTATCGCTCTTTTTCTTTTCTTCTTTGGTCTTGATTTCCGCGCCGAAGCCTAAGCCTTTATTGCCTTTGCGGTTTTCGATAATGGTTTCGATACCATCGAATGCGCCGCCGCAAATAAAGAGGATGTTTTCGGTGTTGATCTGAATCAGCTCTTGATTCGGATGCTTTCGACCGCCCTGCGGCGGTACGCCGGAAATCGTTCCTTCCAAAATTTTAAGGAGTGCCTGTTGGACACCTTCGCCGGAAACATCGCGCGTAATAGAGCGATTTTCGCTGCGACGGGAGATCTTATCGATTTCATCGATATAGATGATGCCCTTTTCGGCACGCGGAATATCGAAATCGGCTGCCTGAATCAAGCGCAAAAGGATATTTTCCACGTCCTCGCCGACATAGCCGGCTTCGGTCAAGGTCGTTGCGTCCGCAATGGCAAACGGGACTTTGAGAAGCTTGGCAAGCGATTGCGCGAGCATGGTTTTTCCGACACCAGTAGGGCCGATCAAAAGAACATTGCTCTTTTGAATTTCGACCTCATCCTCCGCATTTTCTTTATCTTGGAGAATGCGTTTATAATGGTTATAGACAGCGACCGAAAGTGTGATTTTCGCCTTGTCCTGACCGATGACATACTTATCGAGCATATCTTTCATGGCAGAAGGCTTCGGCAGATTATCTAAGCTTAGCGTGTCATCCGTCGGTAGTTTGTTTTCGTTTTCCATACTTTCGAGGATATCCGAACAAATCAAGATGCAGTTATTGCAGATATTGATACCGTCCGGGCCCAAGATCAGCCGGTCAACCTCGTCCTCTGTTTTATGGCAGAAGGCGCAGATTCTTTTTTCGTTTTCAGTTGTGTTCGCCATTCAGATATACAAACCGGTAAATGCCGGCTCCTTTCGGAATAATACTAATCCTTTTTAACAATGACTTCGTCGACAAGTCCGTAAAGACGCGCTTCTTCCGCAGACATGAAATTATCTCTTTCGGTATCGGCACAAACCTGTTCATAATCCTTGCCGGTACGTTCCGAGAGAATCCGATTCATTTTTTCCTTGGTCTTGACCAAATGATCCGAATAGATTTTGATATCGGTGGTTTGACCTTTCAAACCGCCGCTGATCAAGGGCTGATGAATCATGATTTCACTGTTTGGAAGCGCATAGCGTTTGCCTTTGGCACCGGCGGCAAGAAGAAAAGCACCCATGCTGGCAGCCATGCCGATGCAAACGGTCGAAACATCGCATTTGATGTAGTTCATCGTGTCATAAATCGCCATTCCGGAGGTGATTGAGCCGCCGGGGCTGTTGATGTAAAGCGAGATATCCTTGTCGGGATCCTGCGCTTCAAGGTACAAAAGCTGGGCAACGACCAAAGAAGCCGTCGTATCGTTTACTTCATCGCTCAAAATGATGATTCTGTCATTCAAAAGGCGAGAATAAATATCATAGGAACGTTCACCGTGATTGGTCTGTTCAACAACCATTGGTACGAGTGCCATAAAAATCATCCTTTCATTCGCGTTTTACACGCCTATGTAAACGAGTTTTTTGTCCTTCGGGCGAACATAGAAGCCGCCTTTGCGGCGGCTTCCGTTCGCAGATATTTTGTGATTATTCTTCTGTCGGCTCTTCTGCCGGTTCAGCAGTCTTTTTGGCGCGCGGCTTTCTTGTCGTCTTTTTCTTCGGCTTTTCTTCGGTCTCTTCGGATTTTTCTTCCGATTCCTCGGTCGTTTCCGGAGCATTTAACTTTTCAAGCTCTTCGGCCGTTACGCTCTTTTCGGTGATTTTTGCATTTTCCTTAACAAGCTCGAACGCCTTGATGCTCTTGACATCGTAAGCAAGGTCATCCTTCGAAATGCGGCTCTTGACATCTTCGACCTTCATGCCGAACTGTTCCGCCATTTCGTTGTACTTCTTCTCAACTTCTTCATCGGAAGCTTCGATATTCTCGGCTTTTACGATTTCTTCGAGAGCGAGCTGCTTCTTGACATTGATGGTTGCCATATCACCGTATCTTGCGCGGACATCGTCCAGCGACATACCGGTATATTTTAAGATCATGTCAAGGCTGAGACCCTGGCTGCGAAGCTGATAATCGTATTCGCGGACAAGGTTTTCCTTTTCGCGGTCGATCAGAGCTTCGGGAATTTCGGCTTCCACATTGTCGGTGAGCGCCTTGGTGAGCTGTTCGGCAAGGCGAACCTCTGCCTCAGCACCATGTCTTGCTTCTATTTTAGCCTTAACATCGGCCTTATATTCAGCAAAGGTTTCAAATTCGGAAGCGTCCTTGGCGAAATCATCGTCAAGTGCCGGAAGCTCTTCAAATTCGATAGCGTTCAACTTGCACTTAAAGGTAGCATCCTTGCCTGCAAGATCCTTTGCGTGGTAATCTTCCGGGAACTTGACATTAACATCGAATTCGTCACCGATATTTTTACCGATGATCTGATCTTCAAAGCCCGGGATAAAGGTGTTCGAGCCAAGCTTTAACTTGTGGCCTTCGGCCTTACCGCCGTCAAAGGCAACGCCGTCGCAGAAGCCTTCATAATCGATGGTAACGGTATCGTCCTTTTGAGCGGCACGATCGTTCACTTCAATGGTTCTTGCGTAGCGTGCGCGCGTTTTTTCAAGCTCAGCGTCTACTTCCGAATCCTCGGTCTTAACAACGAGTTTTTCAACCTCCAAGCCCTTATACGCCTTTACCTTAACATCCGGGTAACGGACGAAGGTAACTTTCGCAGTGATGCCTTCTTCGCCGTCAAAATCGACATCGGTCACTTCCGGCATACCGGCAATGCGATACGGTGTTTCCTTAACGGCAGCATCGATTTCGCCCGGCAGCAGATCGTTGATGGCATCCTCATAGAATACCTGTTTGCCGTAGAATTTTTCTACAAGGCCTCTGGTTGCCTTGCCCTTGCGGAAGCCCGGAATGGCAATGCTCTTTTTGGATTTTGCAAACACCTTGTTGATGGCGTTTTCAAAGGCATCCCGCGAAATGACAATGTCCATTTCAACCTTATTGGTCTCTGTTTCCTTGAAATTTTTCAAGCTCATGCTTCTGTCCATCCTTTCCGAGAGAATCCGTCTCTTTCAGATCGGCTTCCCTCGCCTTCCAAAATACGGAAGTTTACAAAAATATACTATTCTATTTTAATGATTTTTCTGAAAATGTCAAGGTCTTTTTTGAAAAATCGGCATTTTCCGCAAAAAACCCTTTCAAAACGCTGTTAAATCGTCGATTTGCACGATTCGCATTTGTCAAAACTCGTTTTTTTGCGAGCGTTCGAACAAGCGGCCGAGTGCAAGATGGGCGTCTGTGTGTTCATACAGCACATCATACACCGCGCGGCAGATCGGAAGCTCCACCTGTTTTTCCGCCGCCATGCGCACAAGTGCCGGAACCGTATAATATCCTTCAGCAAGCTTGTCGTAGCTTTCGCCGCGGATATACGCTTCGCCGAAACGGCGGTTATGGCTATACGGCGAAAAGACGGTCGCCTGATAATCGCCGAGATGGCAAAGGCCGTAGGCCGACAGTTCGCTGCCGCCGCAGGCATCAATCAACCGGGCGATCTCCCGGGTGCCGCGGCTCATTAACGCGCCCTTGAGCGAGGTCATTTGTAATCCGTCAAGCATTCCGGCGGCAATGCCGATAACGTTTTTGGCCGCCGCGCCGATCTCATTTCCGACAAGATCCGTTCCGTAATAAAACCGGATAATATCACCCGAAAAAGCGTCTACGAGAGCCGACTTTAATGCCGGATCCGCGCTGTCTATCACCATGCAGTTCGGGATTCCCTTATAAAACTCCTCGACGTGTCCCGGGCCGAGCCAAACGGCCGTTTTCGGGTGGTCAAGCTCCTCGGTAAGCACTTCGGACAACCGCTTGCAGGTGGTGTTCTCGATGCCTTTCATGCAAAGCACGAACGTTTTGTTCTGCAGACCATGACGGTGCAGTTCCCTGCACAGTCCGCGCAAGGCTTGGGAGCCTATCGAAATCACGATAAGCTCCGCCTCTGCGGCTGCGGCAAGGTCGGTGGAAAAGGCTGTGTCGGGCGAAAAATGTATATATTCATTGGCTCGTTCGCGCAAAATCCTCTGCATATGTTCGGACGAAGCACGTCCATAGAGCGTTACGTCATGCCCGATTTTGTCGAGGTACCATGCAATGCAGCTTCCCCATCGGCCGCAGCCGATGACCGTTGT
>URCT01000153.1 GCA_900546385.1 uncultured Eubacteriales bacterium
ATTTATGCAATTTTTACTGCTCGAAGGAATCGAACAATCTGCCGCTTAGGAGGCGATCGCTCTATCCAGCTGAGCTACGGAAACAAAAGGAACACACCTATTATATCAAATTCTGTCCGTTTGTCAAGCCTTTTTCACGGCTGCTGCGGCAGAAGACGGTGATTTAGGGAATTTTTTGCAAAAAAGCGGAACAATTCTTAAAACTGCTGCGTCTTACAGGCAGATTGGCAAGAATTGTTTGCAAATACCGCAAAAAATCTCTTACCGGAAAGGAATGACCTTTATGAACGTAAATAAACATCGACTTTTGGCACTGGCCGCTGCCGGAACCATGGCATTCGGTACGATGACACCGTACGCACTTGCCGCAGAAACCGACGTTGAAGTGGAAGACCCGAATGTGCTCGGCTCAACGGATATCGCCGCTTCCTCCGCAACCACCGAAAAAGCAAAGACCGAACCAACGGCAGAAGATATGGAAAAACTGATTAAAATCGTAAAACCAAAACTGAATGTTCCCGCCTCCTATACCGATTTCAACTGGCACTATTCCGCACCGACCTATTACAATGCCGCTTCGTGGCGTTTCACTTGGTCGGATAAAGACGGCAACGGCCGTGTGAATGTCAACACAGACGAAAAAGGCAATATCAAGTCCTATTCGCTCAACCGCTATGACCGCACACGCGGCGTCAAGCTGCCGCAATACACCAAAGAGGCTCTTTCGCAAAACGCCGTGACGGCTCTTGCCAAGCTTTGCCCGGAAGCCGCCGCTTCCATGAAGCTTGTGTCTTCGGCAGCCAGCAGCTTCTATTCCCAGAGCTTTATCTATTATTTTGTCCGCTATGAAAACGATATCGTCGTTCCGGATGATACCGCCACCGTTTGGGTAGACTATATCACCGGTGAGATCACGTCGCTTGACTGTGATTTCCACTATGCGCTTACCTTTGACGGACAAAGCAGCCTTTCTGCCGACGATGCCAAGGAAAAGTTGGTCGATGCACAGAAAATGGTTCTGTCCTACCGCTTAAAGACCGAATACGACGAAAACGGCGAGTTTACCGGCCGCAAGGCATATCTGGTCTATACGCCCGAAAAATCGTATCTTGCGGCAGATGCTAAGGATGGCACGGTCTATACCGAACGCAACACCTGGACGATCGATAAGGGCGGCAGTGCAGGCGGCGGCTCGTCAAGTAATTCCAAATTCACCGAAGCGGCCGATTCCGCGTCAGAGCCGGAATATGAGCTTTCCGAAGAGGAGCTTGCACAGCTTGATGTGTTGAATAAGCTCATCTCGCGGGAGAAAGCCATCGATACGGTTTTGAACAACAAAGCCCTGTATATCGAACCGGATGCGACCGCCGTGGAAGCAAGACTGACCAAAAAGGATGCATGGCACACGCCGTATTACCGCCCGGCCGGAAATGCCGATGCCGAAGTGGAGGGCTATATCTGGAACATTTCGTTCTCATCGCCGTATCGCGAAGCCAAGGAAGAGGAAGGTTATTACCGTGCCTATATGTATGCAACGGTGGATGCCCAAACCGGAAAGCTGCTTTCGTTCGATACGAGCCTGCCGGATTACGACTATTATATCAACTCAAAACGCACCTTAGAGCTGCCGAAACTGACGTATACCGCCGAACAGGCCGATGAGATCTTCCGTGCCTTTGCCGAAACCGAAATTCCGGATATCATGAAAAACACCCGTCTTTCGGATAATTACGGCTTTACGCCCATCGACTACGAACAGGCGGCAGACGCGTCTTTGCCGAATATCCCGGTGTACCGCGCGGCACAGTTAGCATACACGCGCGTCAACGAGGGCGTGGACTTTACCTATAACCGCGTGAACGGTGCGGTTGACCGCGTGACCGGTAAAATTACGCATTTCTCCTACAATTGGTTTGACGACGTAACGTTCGAATCGCCGTCCGATGCCATCACGCCCGAGCAAGCGTACCGCTCCATGTTGGAAGCCGGCGAATTCAAGCTGAACTATGAAATCAATTCCGACTATACCTATAAGCAGTATCTTGCCGACAGTCAAGCCGGTCTTGTGGATCTGAACGATTTATATGACACCAAGACCTATACGCGGCTTGTGTGGTCGGATATTTCGAATGCACCGCAATGCGTTGCGGCACTTACCGGCAAACGCATCGATTATACCGGAACGCCGTATACCGACGAAAAGCCGGTGGTCTATACCGATCTTGCCGGACATTGGGCAAAGGATACCATCGAAATGCTTGCCGATCTCGGCTTCCGCTTTGAAGGCGAAGAAACGGAGACGGCCTTCAAGCCGGATCAAGCCATCACCGAAAAGGAATTTTTCGACCTTCTCGGCTTCTTCGGAAAAACGCCGTCCGATTCGGTTCCCGAAGAGGGCGCGACCGATAACGAAATCTCGCGTACCCAAGCCGTGAAATATGTCATCGACGCAGCCGGCTACTATAAAGTGGCGGCTATGCCGGACATTTTCATCACGGATTTTGCGGATAACAGCGATTTGAAGCGTGAGGACGTCGGCTTTATCGCCGTCGCACGCGGCATGAAGCTGGTGCAGGGCGACGACGCGCTGTTCCGTCCGTATGAAAGCATCACACGCGCCGAAGCGGCAACGCTGGCCGTCAATTTCCTCAAAGCTTCAGAATAATTCACGAAAAAATCACATTCGGCACGACTGTATATCAGAATGACAGGGTAAACTGTAAGCGTCATCGGGAGAGAGGAATTCTTAAGACATTCTCCTCCCACAAAACAACGCTTTTGCAATCAATGCAATCATTCTGATGAAAGGACGAATTTTTATGAACAACGATTTTGAAAACAGAAACGAGAACATGGAGAACGTCCCGAATACCGCCGTGCCGAACGAAATGCCTGCCGAAGCTGTACAAGCACCGGAAGCGGCAGCCGCACCGCACGCAACTGAAAATCCGTTTGACGATACTCCCGTACAGGCGGCACAAAATGCCTGTCCCGGCGCTTCGGACAGAAATGCCGAAGCGAACGCTAAGTCTGAGCCGTACACATCGGGTGCAACCGGCACGCCTTATACAAACGTTTCCTATCATCCGCAGAGCAATACGTATTCGTACTGTCGGCCGGATGGAGGCGGCGCCGAGCAGGTGAACGGCTGTGCTTGGAACAACACCGACGCACCGGTGCATACAAAACCGGCCAAAAAGTCCTCCAAAGGCTTTAAGGTGTTTGCGGCAAGTATGCTCACGGTCTTTACGATTTCGGCAGTCGCCATTGCTTCGTTCATGGCCGTGGATTTCGTGAAGAACGGCAACACCTCCGGTTCGCTCACCACGGACGAAACGCCCACACCGCCGACCACACAGGTTTCCGGCACGGCAACGCTTCTTTCTTCCTTCAAAGAGACCGAAGAGGGTCTGACCAAGAGTCAGGTGGCGGCAAAATGCGCGCCCAGCACGGTTGGCATTGTGGTGGAAGCCGAGGTTTCCGGCAATAATTATTACGGCTATTTCGGCAACTTCTATTCACAGCCGCAGATCACGCAAGGTACGGGTTCCGGCTTTATCTACAGCGCGGACGGCTACATCATCACCAACCACCACGTCGTGGAGGGCGCGAACAAAATCACCGTATATTTGAGCGATGACACGCAGGTGGAAGCAACGCTTGTCGGTTCGGATGAGCTTTCGGACATTGCCGTAATTAAAATCGATCCGACTGGTCTTGACCTTGTCCCGATGGAAATCGGCGATTCCGACAGACTTGTGGTCGGCGATGAAGTCATTGCCATCGGCTGCCCGGCCGGCATTCAGTTCCGCGGCACGGTGACGGACGGTATCATTTCCGCCATCAACCGCAACGTGCAGCTTTCCGAAAACAGTGGTTCCAAAAAGACCATGACACTGCTGCAGACCAATGCCACCATCAACAAAGGCAACTCCGGCGGTCCGCTTATCAACGCCAAAGGCCAGGTCATCGGCATTAACACGTTAAAGCTTACCTCCGAATACGAGGGCATTGGCTTTTCGATTCCGATCAACGGTGCTTTGCCGATCATCAGCCAGCTGATTGAATACGGTACGGTCAAAGAGCGTCCGGAAAACGACTTTGTTTCGGGCGAAGGGTTAATCGGCATTTCTGCCTCCAACATCACCGCATCCGAAGCCTAATATTACGATATTCCGCAGGGTGTGCTTGTTGTCCAAATCAATAAGGACGGCAACGCCGCCAAGGCCGGACTTCGCCGCGGCGACATTATTACAGCCTACAACGGCACGGACGTAAAGACTGTGACCGAGTTGAATAACCTCAAAGCCTCCAACAAGGCCGGCGACGAGGTTACCTTAAAGATTTACCGCGATTCCGATGAGGATGATTCGAGCAAGACGTTTGAAATCACCTTCAAGCTTGACGCGGCCTAATCTCTGAAACAGCTTGTGTTTTTCTCCTTTAATAAATGTGGGTAGAGGCCCTCCGGCGCAAGTCGGAGGGCTTTTACTTTCCCGAAAGGGAAAGGCCTTTTTGTCATACTTTTTGTGTCTAACAAAAAGTATGGGACGTTCCCGGCAGGGAACGTCCCAAGGCGGCAAAGTCGCCGCAAAAAAGCCGCCGTA
>URCT01000154.1 GCA_900546385.1 uncultured Eubacteriales bacterium
AGTTTGTCCCTGCCGGGACGGCACACTCCGTGTGCTTTCCGCCGCCCTTGGCGGCTTTATCCTTGTTGCTGCCGCAATAGTTTCTGCCGCTTCGCGGCAAACCCCGGCGTCAATGCTTATTGCCGCACTTGTCCGTTGCCACGGACAATATACTTCGTGGTCGTTAAGGCAGCAAGTCCCATCGGGCCGCGCACGTGCAGCTTCTGCGTCGATATGCCGATCTCCGCGCCAAAACCGAATTCTTCTCCATCCGTAAAGCGCGTGGACGCGTTGACATAAACTGCCGCCGCATCGATATTCTGCGTAAAATAAGCGGCATTCTCCATGCTTTCGGTCACAATGGCTTCGCTGTGCTTTGTGCCGTGCGTATTGATGTGCGAAACTGCCTGTTCTACCGAATCGACGATCTTGACCGATAAAATATAATTGTCATACTCTGTGAAAAAGTCCTCTTCCGTGGCTTTTGTGATGTCGGGAAGAATAGCAAGCGTCCGCTCACAGCCGCGAAGCTCCACACCTTTGCCGCATAACCGTTCCTTTACCATGGGCAAAAACTCGTTCGCAATATCTTTATGTACCAATAAGTTTTCCGCCGCATTGCATACCGACGGCCGCTGGGTTTTGGCGTTGTCGATGATTTCAAGCGCCATGGCAAGATCGGCAAACTTGTCCGCATACACATGGCAGTTGCCGGCGCCCGTTTCGATGACCGGCACGGTCGCGTTCTTCACAACGCTTTGGATAAGCCCTTTGCCGCCGCGCGGAATGAGTAAATCCAAATACCCTTCAAGCTTCATAAAATCGGTCGCCGTTTCGCGCGAGGTGTCCGAAAGCACCTGCACCGCGTCTGCCGGAAGCCCGGCTTTTTTTAATGCATTCCGCAAGCTTTTTTCAATCGCAAGATTGGAGCGGATGGCTTCGCTGCCGCCGCGCAGGATCACGGCGTTGCCGCTTTTTATGCAGAGTGCCGCCGCGTCGGCCGTCACGTTCGGCCGCGCTTCGTAAATGATGCCGATTACGCCGAGCGGCACACGCATTTTTTGAATGTTCAAGCCGTTCGGACGGATGGCAAGCGTCCCTTCACTTAACGGGTCGGGCAGAGCCTTGACCTTTAAGAGCGCGTTCGCGATGGCTTCGATGCGTGCCTTGGTCAGCGTGAGCCGGTCGATCATGGCTTCGGTTATGCCCTTGGCACGGGCATTTTCCACGTCAAGTGCGTTTTCCGCTAAAATAAACGGCGTGTCGGCCAACAGCTGTTCACTCATGCAGGCGAGTGCCTCGTCCTTTTTGGCACCGGCTGAAGCAAGGTGGAAGGCCGCTTCTTTGGCGGCTTTTCCGATTTCTAACAGTTTTTCGTTCATGATGGGTTCTCCGTTGTTTTTTGCTTGTTTTTATTCTTAATCGGCGATAAAATCCTTTACCAGAAGCCGGAATTTTTCACCGCGCTGTTCAAAATTGTTAAATTCGTCAAACGACGCACACGCCGGCGACAGCAGCACCACATCGTCCGGCAGAGCCGCTGCCATGGCAGCCCGAACCGCCGTTTCGAAATTTGGCAGCCGCACGAGCATGACCTTGGCCGGGTCGTAAAACGCGCTTTCGGAAATGGCTTTGTAGATCGCATCGCCCGTCGCACCCGTAATAAAGGCGCGGCAGCCATGTTCGCACACCGGCTTTGCCAACGGCTCAAACGGGATGTGCTTGTCGTAGCCGCCCAAAATCAGATTGATCCGACCGTCATACTCCCGGCCGAAGCAGCTGAGTGCGGCCGCTGTGCGTGACGGCGATGAATCGATCGAGCTGTTGTAGTAGCGTACGCCGTCCTTTTCGGCCACAAGCTCTAAACGGTGCACCACGCCGGTAAAGGTGCGCGCCGTCTTCAAAATGGCATCGGGCGTGACATAATCCCAAACGGCAAGTGCTGCCGCCATAAAGTTCTCGACATTATGTAAACCGGGCACACGGATTTCGCTTAACGGGAACAGTTCTTTGCCGTTCACGGTAAAGCTTCCGTTTTGGATGCACGCACCGTCGGCCGTTGCGCCGTCATAGGCGGAAAACGTGCGAACCGTGCAGCCTTCGGCTTTGGCCTCGGCGGCAAAGCGGCGGACATAGTCGTCGCTTGCGCGATTGGTGACAAACACGCCATGCGGCTTCATATGCGTGAAGACAGCACGTTTGGCGACGGCGTATTCCTCCATATCGGTGTGCCAATCGAGGTGGTTGGGCGAGACATTGGTGAGAACGCCGACATCCGGAAATTCGATGTGTGCAAACGGCAGAGCGTTGTTTTCAAAGCGGTTGACGGTGTGCAGCTGGAAGCTGGAAAGCTCTAAAACGGCGAAATCGTCGGGCGTGACGGAAGCAATCTGCGAAAGCAGCGGCTTGCCGATGTTGCCGCCCAAAAAGACGCGGTGACCGGCGTTTTCAAGCATCTTCGCCACAAGTGTTGTGGTGGTGGTCTTGCCGTTGCTGCCGGTCACGGCAAGGATCTTTGCCGGGCAGAGCGACAGAAAAGCCTCCATTTCGCTGGTGATGAGCGAGCCGTTTTGATAGGCCTCTAAAATTTCCGGCTTATCAAAGCGCACGCCGGGACTTTTGAAAACGATTTGTTCGTGTATATCCGCAAGATAGTTTTCGCCGGTGACAAAGCGCACGCCGGCTTTTTCAAGGCGTTCCATGTCGAGCTTTGGGTTTTCGGCAAGTCTTGCACGGTCTTTTTTATCGCGTGCCGTGACTGTGACGCCGTTTTCCAAAAGAAAATCGATTAACGGAATGTTGCTAATGCCGACGCCGATGACCGACGCGGTTTTGCCGTTCAAGAAGGCTTTGTAGGCGGCAAGTTTTGGATTGCTGTACATAAAAATCCTCCGCAGAGACTGTAAATTATGCGTTCAAGACGGCGTTTTCCATCGAAGCCGTGTCTTTTTCGATACTGTCGGTGAAGCGAACCGCTTTGGTAAAGAGAGAAGCAAGCGGCGTGGGAATATCGGTTTTGCTGTAATCGGCAAGCGTTTGGAGGATATCCTTATCGGCAAGGCCGGCGGTATCCTTCCCGAGAGAAGCAAGCACATCGGCGGCAAATTTATAGGGGCTTGCCGTGGAAGCGACAATGTTTTTGTAACCGGTCTGATAGTCGGTAATGAAGCGTTCGGCGGCATACACGGCGACCGAGGTATGCGGATCGAGCACATATGAATATTTGCGGAAGATGCCGCGGATGGTGGCTGCACATTTTTCTTCGTCGCAGAAGTAAGCGCGGAAATTCTTTTGAATCTCGTCGAGAACGTCCTTTTCCACCTCATAGCGGCCGGTTTCGGAGAGCTTTTTCATATACGAAGCCGTCTTTTCGGGACCGGCGATGAGATATAACAGGCGTTCGAGATTGGAGGAAATGAGGATGTCCATCGACGGCGACATGGTGGTATAGAAGGTGCGGTTGCGGTCGTAAACGCCGGTGTTCAAGAAATCGGTCAAGATGTTGTTCTTGTTGGAAGCGCAGATGAGTGTACCGATCGGCAGTCCCATGCGTTTGGCGATATAGGCGGCAAAAATGTTGCCGAAGTTGCCGGTCGGGACGGTGACATCGACGGTTTCGCCGAGTGTGATGTCGTTTTCCTTGAGAAGATCGCAGTAGGCGGACACGTAGTAAACGATCTGCGGTGCGAGTCTGCCCCAGTTGATGGAGTTGGCACTGGACAAGAACACGCCGTTTTCGTGGAGCTTGTCGTTAAAGGCGCTGTCGGCGAAGATGCGCTTGACACCGGTTTGAGCATCGTCAAAATTGCCTTTGATGGCATAGACGCGGACGTTTTCGCCTTCTTGGGTAGCCATTTGCAGCTTTTGCATACGGCTGACGCCGTTTTCGGGATAAAAGACGGTGATTTTGACCTGTTCGACGTTTTTATAGCCCTCCAAAGCGGCTTTGCCGGTATCGCCGGAGGTGGCGACCAAGATGTGGGCGGTGCGCGTTTCGCCGGTCTTTTTGAGGGCAAGCGACAGCAGGCGCGGCATGATCTGGAGCGCCATATCCTTAAAGGCGCAGGTCGGGCCATGCCAAAGCTCGAGGACGCGCAGGTCGTCGCCGACGAGCATACTGACGGGCGCGGCGAAGCCGTCGAAAGTGTGTTCATAGGCATCGCGGGCGCACTGCAAAAGCTCGTCATATGTATAATCGGTCAAGAAGAGCGAGAGGATTTCGGCGGCGCGTTCGGGATAGGAGAGGGTACAGAGCTTTTCGATGAAAGGAAAATCGATTTGCGGAATTGATTCCGGCATGAACAGGCCGCCGTCCTCGGCAAGGCCTTGTTTGATGACCTCGGCGGAGGTTTTGGGAGAGGTTTTGGAGGTGCTTCTGGTGCTGAAATAGTTCATTTTTGTCATCCTTTTCTTTAACGGCGGTTGCCGGAATGTGCATGGGAATTCATGTGGGAAATTTTGGCGGCTATGCCGCCGGAATGCCGCCCCGATGGGGGCGAGGGATTTTTTTGCCTACTTTTTGTGTCCTACAAAAAGTAGGAAAATAGCCGCCGCAAGGCGGCGAAAGGATTTAATTTTGTTAGTGGGAAGTTGTTGTTTGGGTGGGCTGATTCGAGGT
>URCT01000155.1 GCA_900546385.1 uncultured Eubacteriales bacterium
TCTTGCCATGAACGGTGCCGGCTGCTTCAACGATTTGGATATGCTTGTGTGCGGTATGTACGGCAAAGGCAACGTCGGTAAGGAAAATGCCTGCGGCGACACCGAATACAAGACGCATTTCGCCCTTTGGTGCCTTGCTTCGTCTCCGCTTATGATGGGCGGCGATATCCGCAATATGTCGGATTACTGCCATGACCTCATGACCAATCCGCGCCTGATTGCCATTGACCAAGACCCGGATGCGCGTCCGCCGTTTGAGATCAAAACCAACTATTGGAACTCCGGTTCGATGAAGAAGTATATTAAGCTTCTTTCGGACGGCGATTATATCGTCGGTATCTTCAACTTCGGCGACGGCGAATGCTGGAACAGCCTGTATGAGCAGGAAATCGGCTTTCCGGTCGGCTGCGGCGTGAAGTTACACATGACCGATGTGTTCACCGGCGAAGATAAGGGCTATCTGAAGGATGCCTATAACGTCACGCTTGCGCCGCACGATTGCACTATGCTGCGTCTGCACATCGAACGTGCATAACGCCATGAACGAAGATGTTTGCCATACCTGCGGAAAACCGGTGAGCGCCTACGAAATCGCCCTTACGCGCAAGCTCATCAATCGCGGAACAAAAACGTTTCTGTGCAAAGCCTGCTTGGCAAAGCTGTATAAGCTAAGCGAAGCGGATTTGGATAACATGGCGGCGTATTTCAAGCGGCTCGGCTGTACGCTGTTTCCATAATATCGGAGGCTTGCCGCGAAAAACGACAAACAGCCGGGGCTTGTCTCCGGCTGTTATGCCGTTCACAAAAAAACTTGACAATTCACCGGTTATTTTGTATAATATCCTTGTATGAATTTATAGTCAGAGAGGAATCGCGGACATGGCAATTTACCGCATGGCGGATCTCAATATCGACATTCATAATGAACATCCCTATACTGCGCGTATCTGCAAGGACTATCTTGCGCCTGCGGACGTGACGGCCGATATGACCGCCTATCCGAACCCGGATGAATACGAAGCCGACCGCAAGGTCGTTCCGATAGCCACCGACGGCTATCTGGAGGGTCTTTCGATTTATCGCTGCATCGCCAAAAAGCTGCTTTCGTTTGACGGCATTATTTTACACGCATCGGTGGTGGAGCGCGGCGGCAAAGCGTATGCCTTCTGCGCCAAAAGCGGAACAGGGAAGACCACGCATTCGCGGCTGTGGCTAAAAGCCTTTCCGGACGCACGGATCATCAACGGCGACAAACCGTTATTGCGCTTGTTGGACGGAAAATTTTGGATCTACGGCACGCCGTGGTGCGGCAAGGAAAACTATCAAGTCAATACCAAGGCAACGCTTGCCGGCATTTGCTTTATCGAGCGTGCACCGCAAAACAGCATCGAACGCCTGCCCAAGCGCGACGCCGTGTCTCGGCTGTTTGTCCAACTCCTTTTGCCGAAAGAACGGGATGAAGCCGAAAAAACACTCGATCTTGCCGGAAAGCTCATCGACCTTACGCCGACCTTCCTTCTCAAATGCAATATGGATATCGAAGCTGCCGAGGTTGCTTACCAAGCTTTGCATGAGGCCGATTGCCATGAATGAGAAAAAAAGTGCCATTCATATGGACGATTTGGTGCCGATTATCCGTGAGGTGTTGGAGACGGGCAGTGAATTTCGCCTGTATCCGCGCGGAAGAAGTATGCTGCCGACCATTGTCGAAGGGCAAGATTCGGTCATGCTTGCAAAGCCGACGGAGGTCGCGGTTTGGGATGCCGTGCTGTATCAAAGAGCGAACGGACAGTATGTGCTGCACCGCATCGTGGCCGAACACGGCGATTGCTACGATATGTGCGGCGACAACCAGCTTGTCATCGAAAAGAATGTGCCCAAAACAGCCTTGATTGCCAAGGTGACCGCCGTTTACAAGGGCGATGAATGCCAAAAGGTCACCGACCCTGCGTATCAAAAGAACCTCCGCCGTCTGTATGCCGCCAAACCCTTTCAGCGTGCCGTGCAGGCCGCAAAGCGGCTTTTGTATCCCTTGTATCGCCCGATCAAGCCGTTCTTAGGCAAATGAATGTCCCTTAGGGTCGCTTCGATTATTTCGAAACGGCGTTAAGGGCTTTTTTGCTGTAGGGCTGTGTACGCCGGAGGAAAAAACGCCCGCAAAAACGCCATATTGCCCGAAAACAAGCCGGGTGTTTTGTTGTAAATTGACGAATTTCCGCGAACCGTGTAAAAATCCCTTGACTTAACGGCCGAAACGCGGTAAAATAGATAAAATAAGAAAAAATCGCTTCCGCCTGTCGGATGGCAAAGCCAAACAGAAAGGAATTAAAGCTATGGCATTTTATTTTGACGAACCGTCGCATACTTTCAGCGAATATCTCCTCGTTCCCGGATATACCTCCGAGGACTGTATTCCGGCTAACGTTTCTTTGAAAACGCCGCTTGTCAAATACAAAAAAGGCGAAAAATCCGCCATTGAAATGAGCATTCCGCTTGTTTCGGCCATCATGCAGTCGGTTTCCAACGACACCATGGCCATCGCGCTTGCCAAAGAGGGCGGCGTGTCCTTCATTTACGGCTCGCAGTCGATCGAAGATGAAGCGGCTATGGTTGCCCGTGTCAAAAGCTACAAAGCCGGTTTTGTGGTCAGCGACTCCAATCTGACACCGGAAAACACGCTTTCCGATGTGATCGAGCTTGTCGAACGCACCGGTCATAATACCATCGCCGTTACCGACGACGGCTCTCCGAACGGTATGCTTCTCGGTATCGTCACCAGCCGCGATTATCGCGTCAGCCGTATGTCCACCGATGTACGCGTCAAAGAATTCATGACGCCGCGCGAACGCCTGATTACGGCACCTTCGGGAACGACCTTGAAAATTGCCAACGACATTATCTGGGAAAACAAGCTCAATTCGCTGCCGATCATCGACGAAAACGGCAAGCTGTTGTACATGGTTTTCCGCAAGGACTATTCCGAACACAAAGACAATCCCGGCGAATTGCTCGACGATCAAAAACGCTATATCGTCGGTGCCGGCATCAACACACTCGACTATGAAAAACGCGTTCCGGCACTTGTGGCTGCCGGCGCGGACGTACTCTGTATCGACTCCTCCGAGGGCTACAGCTGTTGGCAGAAAAAGACGCTCGACTTCATCCGCAAGACCTATGGCGACAAGGTGAAGGTCGGTGCCGGAAACGTGGTCGACCGCGACGGCTTCCTCTTCCTCGCCGAAGCAGGCGCTGACTTTGTCAAGGTCGGTATCGGCGGCGGCTCGATCTGCATTACGCGTGAACAAAAGGGTATCGGCCGCGGCCAGGCGACGGCTCTCATCGATGTGGTCAAGGCGCGCGACGAGTATTTTGAAAAGACCGGCGTATACGTTCCGGTTTGCTCGGACGGCGGTATCGTGCACGATTACCATATGACGCTTGCACTTGCCATGGGCGCGGATTTCATGATGCTCGGCCGCTATTTCGCCCGTTTCGACGAAAGCCCGACGTCCAAGCTCAACATCAACGGCACCTACGTCAAGGAATACTGGGGCGAAGGCTCCAACCGCGCACGCAACTGGCAGCGGTATGACCTCGGCGGCAAGGCAAAGCTCTCGTTTGAAGAGGGCGTGGACTCGTATGTCACCTATGCCGGAAGCCTGCACGACAACGTCGCAAAGAGCCTTTATAAGGTCAAATCCACCATGTGCAACTGCGGCGTGACGAACATTCCCGATTTGCAGAAAAACGCCAAGATCACGCTTGTTTCGGCGACCAGTATCGTCGAAGGCGGCTATCATGACGTTATGTTAAAGACGGCAAAACAGTAATTTCAACAACGGAAACGAGGTGCGGCGCATGACGGTTACGGTAAAATCGGCGGCAGTTTATGGCATTGACGGCTTTATGGTGGACGTGGAATGCTTTGCAACCGGCACATTTCCCAAGTTTACGCTCGTGGGACTTCCGGATGCGGCCGTGCGCGAAGCGTATGAACGCATTAAGGCGGCCATCCGCTCCTCCGGCATTGAGTTTCCCATGACGGCCATCACCGTCAATCTCGCACCGGCTGATCGGCTCAAGCAGGGCACCGGCTTCGACCTTGCCATCTTGCTTGCCATTCTCAAAAGCAGCGTGCTTGCCACCACCGACACCGACGGCAAATGCTTTATCGGTGAGCTGTCGCTTTCGGGCGGCATTCGGCGTGTGTACGGCGTTTTGTCCATGTGCCTTGCCGCAAAGGCGGCCGGTATCAAGGAAATCTATGTGCCGCTCGAAAATGCGGCCGAAGCGGCGGTTGTGGATGGGATCACGGTTTACGGCGTGGATAACGTCAATGAATTAATTGCCCATTTGACCGGGCTTGTGCAGATCAAACCGACGGAGCTCGATACCGGCGGCCTGATGGCGGCTTCTTACGACGGCATCCCGGATTTTTCCGATGTCAAGGGACAGGAAAATGCCAAACGTGCGCTGGAGATTGCGGCGGCCGGAATGCATAACGTGCTTCTCATCGGCCCGCCCGGCACCGGCAAAAGTATGCTTGCCAAGCGGCTTCCCGGCA
>URCT01000156.1 GCA_900546385.1 uncultured Eubacteriales bacterium
TGCGCATACTCTCTCTATTGTTTCTTTTCGCTTTTCGTATATTTTCTTGAGACAAGGTGTAAGTTTATTCAAAAGAATTAAATGGTAAATGTCAAGAAAAAACTTAATAAAAATCCATTCGAAAGCAAAAATTGTAAAAAACCTCAAAAAAACCTCAAAAAAATCTCAAAAATATATTGACATTGCCCTAAGGTCAGGGTTTGTAGTATATGTGGAAGCAGAAAAAGACCTCGATGAGCAGCCGGAAAATAGCCGAAAACGATTTGAATTTCGGTCATCCGCTTTTTTCGCTTTTGTCGGCTTTTCCGCTGTTTGCCGCCTCCAATTTGGCTGCACCGGCATTGATAGCGTCTTGCACGTGCTTTCTGTATTGGATCGGCGTACAAAAGCCGAGACGCTTGAAAAATCGGTGAAAATAGGCTTTTTCGAAGCCTAAGCTCTCACCGATCTCCTGGATGGGAATATCGGTCTCGCGCAAGAGCTTTGCGGCTTGGTTGAAACGGTATTGATCCACAAGATTTGAAAAGCTGTTGCCGGTGTATTTTATCAGTATCCTGTACATTTGTGTTGTGGAATAGCCGAAACGGCTGCTTAACTCCGAAAGCGTTACGGTGGCATAGTTGTCACGCAGATAGTTGAGTATCTGTGTGACCTTGTCCTGATAGGTCGTGTTTCCCTTGCTTAATAAGGCAAGGCTGCCCGTTTTTTCCGCAATCAGCAGATGAAGCATGAACGCACGGAACTGGCATTCTAACAGCTTCAACTCAAAAGACGGTGAGTTATAAGTTTTGTAACTGTTTTGCGTAAACATTTTGTCGGCGAGCGCCGTTGCCTCCGGAAGATTTTCAATGTTTGCTATTGTATAACGGGATTGCTTTGTGACTGAGTTGAGAAGCGGTGATTTTGAGTACTCGGACATTTCGTCACAAAAACGTTCAAAGAATTCTCCGTCTATCAGTATGTTGAAGCTGTTGCCGGACGTCGGAGAATATACGGAATGAAAAGCATTCGGATTGAAGAGGATAAATTGATTCTTTTCAAGACGCATGAATTCGCCGTCAACATATTCGTATAAAACGTCGTCAAGACAAAAATTGACCTCATAGTAGTCATGCTTGTGCAGCCCCATGATGATGTCGGGCGATATCGGATTTACATCAATTTTTTGAACCGTGGATTCTCTGCAGAAGTCAAATAAAAAAACGAGTTCCGAACCCTCTTGCATCAGCATGTTTGCATATTCGGTCATTTTTGCACAAATTATTGCATCGTTCTTTTCTCGGTACGGAATTTGCTTAATATGCCCGTATACGCTTGGAATAGATGCCATCTTTACCCCTCCTGTTCGCGGAGCTTTTTGTATATTATATCCTAATATGCCCGGTTTGTCAATGGCTGCGCTGGGATAATGATGGTTGAATTTGTATATTTTTCCATGGAATATGCAGGATAAGTGACTTGAAAACGACCGTTCCGTTTGATATTATTTTTATATAAAGTAACACTTCCAAGTAAGCGGACTGCAGATTTATTACAATTTATTCCGTATTTGAATAAAATTCGTGCCGGTTCCGTTATCATGTGGTATATTTATATGATAAATGTAAATATAAAGGCGAAAAACAAGTTTAATTTATTGAAAAGGAGACAAAAGCAATGAAACACACGAAAAACCTGTTAAAATGCCTGTTTGCTGCTTTCTGTACGACGACTCTCGTCTTTACTGCTTCTGCGTTTTCGCCGGAAACGGTAGAAACAGCCGCAGAGCAAACCGAAGCAAGAAAAGAAACAGCCGCACTTTCGGCTGTTGTATCCACCAAACCCGGTTTGAATATTCTGACCGGTACCACTGAGCCGTTTGGCTTTGAGGTTGAGACTAAAGACGCGCTTAGTGGTCTGTTCGCGGAAGGTCTTGCGAATTGGGATTTGACGGCCGATCCTGTGGATGGAAGCAAAGGAAAGACGCTTCGTCAGGC
The DNA here is from genome assembly GCA_900546385.1 of uncultured Eubacteriales bacterium. Lineage (GTDB taxonomy): Bacteria > Bacillota > Clostridia > Oscillospirales > CAG-382 > UMGS882. Next base: position 1,977 of record URCT01000156.1, read on the forward strand.
AAAGGCCTGGTCTGCTCTTACCAGCACACAGTTTGCAGGAAACACGTATGAGGCAGAGCGTCCTTTTGAATGGGCGGTTGATGCCTTGGGAGCTAATAAACCCAGCGCTAACCCTGCTTTGATTTTATACGCGAACACAATTACCGAAAAATCTGCTATTAAAGTGAGACCGTCTTTTGCAGCCGGCAGCTGGCAGAGACTGACAGGCGAGGTCGTTATCTCAAGAGATACGTCCGGGTATGATCCTACTTATTGGGCCTTTTTCGGCAATTTCAAAGGGCTTTGCATCGGTTTGAACACCGGTTCCGACCGCGGCGAGTACGACGGCTCCTGCTACCTCTACATCGATAACTACAGCATTATCCCGTACTACAGAGTTACCTACCGCGGTGCGGACGGCAATGTCAATTCAAGCGCATACTTCCTCCGTGACAGCGAAGGAAGGGTCATGACAAGCTTCACGCCGGATTATGCGCCGATCTTCAACATCGAGGGCGGCAAATACCGCCGCTGCCTCGGCTGGTCGACCGAACCGAACGCAACCGAAGCACAGACCTCGTTTGCTTTGAACAATGAAGACCTTGTTCTTTATCCGGTTTTGGGCGAAGAGTTTGAGCCCTTGAACAGCACAGCAAATGTGCTTCGTGCGGCCGCCAACGATAAGAAAGAAACCGCAACGATCACTGTTTCCGAAGGCTATACCGTAGCCGACTGGCAGATCGACACCGGTTATTCCGACGCACTCGTCACGGTTTCCGAAGATAAGCGGACCGTTACCGTTGAGCCGACAGGCTATGCCGGTGTGGTGACCGTAAAAGCAACCATGGGCGGCGAGCTCGTCGGAACGGAAATCGAAAAGGTGATCCGTCTTTACGGCGGTACGGAATATAAGCCCGGTCTTAACTTGATTACCGGTACAACAGCTGCTTTCGATTTCGAAAATATTACTCAGGACGACCTAAACAGAGCGTTTGCCGATACCAATTGGACGACCGGCTGGACATATACGGACGATCCTCTGAACAACGGCGGTCATGCAGCTCGTCAGATCGGCGCATGAGGCTTTTTCCAGACAACCGGACTTGGCGATAATCGGAAAGACGATGTGGACAGACCTTTTTATTGGACTACCGACGTGCTTGCAACAGGTAATCCGGATATCTTTGCAATTCCGGGGGATTACAATGGCGGTCATATTGGCTGGTTCAGCGGTACTGCCGGAAAATGGCATGCAAACGCGAAAGAAATAGTAATGTCAAAATTAACTACAAAACCGGAAGGTGCTTGGATCAACAAGGTTCGTTTCAGAAAAATCGGAACGGTTCTTGGCAACGCAACCGGCGTTATGGGTGATTCGGCATACTACTATGTAGATAACGTTAAGATCATACCCGGTTACAAGATTACTTATATCGCAGCAGACAGCACGGAAACGGTTGTTTACGTTGACGGAAAGAGCACCGAATACACGCCGGATCTGACTCTTTTAAGCAGTGCTGCCTACACGGTTGAAGGATCAAACGAAGTCTATACGACAGCCACAGCCATTCCGCTCGCGTACAAGGATATCGTTATCAAAGCCTTTACACCGGAAGAACCCAATACCTCGGACAAGAACTCGATTCGCGTCAGCGCAAAAGGCACAGGAATCCGCTTTGCCGGATTTGTCAGTGCGGCAATGCATAATGCTGCATCGGAATACGGCTTCTTAGTCACACGTGCCGACAACGGAATTGACGAAGCAACGGCGAACGAATACCTTGTTCTTCCGGAAGCCTTCGGTGATACGGAATCGGTAAACTTCTCCGGTACGACCGATAACGAAGTGGGCATTAATTTTGTCGGCGGCCGCAACTACATCAAAGGCGGCGCCTTGAACAAAACCGTTCTCACCGATGACGGCGAAACGCCGTTCGGGTCTTACGGCAAGCCCGGCTGGTATTTTACGGCTGTGATGGTCGGACTTGATAAACCGTATACATCGCGCGGCGTGACGTATGCAACCCGCTACAGAGTGCCGATCGTCGCACGTTCGTATGTCAAGATCGGCGACACCTATTATTACGGCGAGTCCAAAATGGCGTCCATGAAGGATGTTGCCGCACGGCTGTTAGCCAACGAAAACGCTTCGGAGGCTGAAAAGAAATTGGCACAGGATGTTCTCGACAAAGCCGAATTAACGATGGAATAAAGCGAGGGAAAAGCCATGAAATTTTACCAAACGCCGAAAATGGAAAAACTCCGCCTTGAAGCAGAGGAAGAACTTCTGACCTCGGCGGAACTTCCCGACGATGAATATGGTGATTCCGACCGGGATATCGATACAGATACTCTCTTTTAACCGTTTCCACACAAAAAACAAAGGAGCTCTTGAATGAAAAAAATCTTTGCCGCTGCTGCTGTTGCACTTGCCCTTACGGCAAGTGCCGGCGCGGCGTTTGAAAAAACCAACACCTATACGCCGGAGCTGTTTACCGACATTCCGGTCACTGAATGGTATGCCTCCGAGGTGGCAGGCGCGTATGAGCTTGGCTTAATGAACGGAATCGGCTCGCATTTATT
>URCT01000157.1 GCA_900546385.1 uncultured Eubacteriales bacterium
AAAAAGAACGTAAAAACGTCCTCTTCGTAGGGAGCTTCGAGGTTTTGCAAACCTCGAATCAGTGCACCCAAACAACACTTTCACACTAACAAAATTAAATCCTTTTTCGCCGCCATGCGGCGGCATCTCTGCGGCTTCGCCGCTTTCTCGGCAGCTTGGCCGCCTTTTACACGTTCCGGTAAGCGAAACGTGTAAATCAGACGTCGGCAAGATCAATATATTCCGCACCGTGCGCCGCAATGTAGGCTTTTCGGGCGAGAATGTCGTCGCCAAGCAGCGTGTTGAACATAATATACGTCGCCTTTTCGTCCTCCGGCCCAATGCGGATTAAACGGCGCGAAGCCGGATTCATGGTCGTTTGGTTCATCATGTCCGGTTCGTTTTCGCCAAGACCCTTGGAACGCATGATTTTGTACGGCGCGTCGCCAATCTTCTTTAAGATGTCAACTTTTTCTTTTTCGTTGTAGGCAAACTGCGTGCCGAGCTTTTTCGATTCGATTTCATATAACGGCGATTCCGCAATATACACGCGCCCTTCACGGATGAGCGTCGGAAGCAGCCGGTAAAACATGGTCAAAATCAGCGTGCGGATCTGATAGCCGTCCTCGTCGGCATCGGTACAGATGATGATCTTGCTCCATTTGAGCGAACCGATGTCAAACTGCGACAGATTCTTGTCCTTGCCTTTCGAGGTGCCAAGCTCCACGCCGCAGCCGATGACCTTCAGAAGATCCACAATGATATCGCTTTTGAAAATCTTGTCATAGCTGCTCTTTAAGCAGTTGAGCGTCTTTCCGCGCACCGGCATGACCGCCTGATAATCGGGATTGCGCGCGAGCTTGACCGAACCGAGTGCGCTGTCGCCCTCCACGATGTATAATTCGCGCTTGGCGGCATCTTTGGAGCGGCAGTTCACGAATTTTTCCACACGGTTGGCAATATCAATGTTCTTTTCGAGCTTCTTTTTGATGTTGACACGGGCGTTTTCGGCATTTTCACGGCTTCGTTTGTTGATAAGCACCTGGGCGGCGGCTTTTTCGGCTTGCTTTGGATTTTCTGCGAAGAAAACCTCGAGCGAGTGTAAGAAAAAGTCGGTCATAGCCTCCGCGATAAACGTGTTGGTGATGGCCTTTTTGGTCTGATTTTCGTAACTGGTGCGCGTGGAATGGGAATTGACGATGAACACAAGGCAGTCCTCAATATCGCCGTAGGTGACCTTGCTCTCATTCTTGCTGTATTTGTTATTGTTTTTCAAATAGATGTCAAACGCCTTGACAAAGGCCGCGCGCGTCGCTTTATCCGGCGAACCGCCGTGTTCGAGAAAACTGGAATTGTGATAATATTCCACACGGCTTAGCATATTGGAGAAGCAGAAAACCATCTCGATTTTCAGCTTGTATTCGTTCATGTCTCCACGGTCTTTACCGCGGCATTCAGTCTTAAAATAGGCCGGAACAGTGAGCGCATAGGTGCGTGCGGCGTTTTCCTCGGCTTCGTCATCCGTCGAAGCTTCGGCCGTTTCTTCTTCAGCTTCTTCAGTTTCATCGGCTTCGTCGGTTTCCGCCGCCTGTTCTTCGGCCTCCTCGGCTTCTTCGGACGGATTGTAGCCGCCGTCGGCACTGATGATCTCATTCATGTAGTCCACGATGCCGCGTTTATACAAATATTCGCGCTTTTCGTGCGTGCCGTCCTCGTTTTCGAAATCCAACGTGATGGTCACGCCTTCGTTGACCACGGCTTGCTTTTTGACGGTTTCGTCGAAAAAGACAAACGGCACGTTGATATCGGTAAACACCGCCAGGTCCGGCTTCCATTCGACCACCGTGCCCGTGCGGCGGCGCACCGGTTCTTCAACGATGAGGTCGGTGACCGGATAGCCCTTTTCAAAGCGGATAGAGGATTTGTTTTCCTTGGTATAGCTGGTGACCGTCATATATTCCGAAGCAAACTGTGTGGCACAGGCGCCAAGGCCGTTCGTACCGAGAGAATATTCGTAGGCTTCGCCGTCATCATTGTCGTATTTGCCGCCGGCGTATAATTCGCAATATACCAAATCCCAGTTGTATCGTCCCTCGCGCTCATTCCAGCCGAGCGGAACGCCGCGTCCGAAGTCCTCGACCTTGATCGAATGATCCTTGCGGACCTCGACATTGATGCGGCTGCCGTAGCCTTCGCGCGCTTCGTCGAGGGCGTTGGCGAGAATTTCGAGAAACGTGTGGCCGCAGCCATCAAGACCGTCCGAACCGAAAATAACGGCCGGACGCAGACGTACCCTGTCCGGGCCTTTTAAGGAGGTAATGCTGTCATTTCCGTAATTTTTTTGTTCTTTTGCCATGTATCTTACTCCTTAGCGGACTGTTATGCGTTAAGCGTTAAATAATTATATAATTATACTTTCGTTGCATTCATCAGCTTTTTGACCGTTTCGGAAAGAACCGTGAAAGCCTCCCTCGGGTCATCGACGGCAAGCACGGCATTTTCCATCGGACAGATTCCGTCGCCCGAACGGTTGATAATGATCGGAATCGCCTTTCGGAACATAACGTTTACGCCGTGTGTGCGGAAAACGGCAAGAGCCGGTTTGTCGATGGTTTCCGCATAAACATTTTTGGCGCCTTGCAGAACCATCAAAAGAGCCGCCGCTTTGCCGACGATCCGGTCGGCCACAAAGCCCTCCGCTAAGGTCGTTTGCTCGTTCACGAGCGCAAGCAGTCGGCGGATGCCCTTATATTCGGAGGTCAAAACGGCTTCTTCGGTCACATAAACGAAACTTGCGTCGGTGTTTCGCAAAACCGCTAAAGCCCTATCACGGTAACTATTGTTCATTGTATCCAACCTTATCTATGAAATACAGTCTATTTTACCATAGAACCGAGAATTTGTCAAATCTTTCTTTTCCTATTGCAATATGAGGATAAATCCATTATAATATAAGGGTTACAAAAGATAAAAGAATCATAAAGAACGTCAAAAAAGAAAGGACTGGATCTGTTTGACACAACCGAGAACCGAAAACAAAATGGGCGTTATGCCTGTTAACCGCCTGCTTGTTTCCATGGCAGCACCGATGATGATTTCCATGCTGGTACAGGCTTTATACAACGTAGTGGACACCATGTTCGTGTCCCGGCTCGGCAAAGACGCACTCACCGCTTTGTCGCTTGCTTTTTCGATACAGAATCTGATGATTGCCGTTGCCGTCGGAACGGGCGTGGGTATCAACGCACTGCTTTCACGCAGTCTTGGCGAAAAAGAATTTGAAAGAGCCAACAAAACGGCGGAAAACGGATTGTTTTTAGCCGGTATCAACTATATTGTATTTCTCTTAATCGGCATTTTCTTCTCCCGTTCGTATTTTTCGTTATTCGGCGCGTCGGAGAAGGTGACGGAATTCGGCGCACAGTATCTTTCGATTTGCTGTATTCTGTCGTTCGGCGTGTTCGGGCAGATTACGTTTGAACGGATTTTGCAGTCGGTCGGCAAGACCATGTTAACCATGGTCACGCAGTTAATCGGTGCGGTTCTCAACATCATTCTCGACCCGATCATGATTTACGGCTTGTTTGGTTTTCCGGAAATGGGTGTTGCCGGTGCGGCACTTGCGACGGTCATCGGTCAGATCATCGCCTTTATTGCCGGAATCATTCTCAATCACAAGTTTAACCACGAGGTGCGCTTAAATATGCGTTCGTTCCGCCCGGATGGCGCGATCATCAAAAACATTTATGCAGTCGGCGTGCCGTCGATCATCATGGGCTCGATCGGTTCGGTCATGACGGTGGGCATCAATCAGATCGTGCGTCTTTGCGGCACGGTGGCGGATACGGCACAGGCAGTGTTCGGCGTGTATTTCAAGCTGCAGAGCTTTGTGTTCATGCCGGTATTTGGACTAAATAACGGCATGGTGCCGATTATTGCCTATAATTTCGGCGCAAAAAAGCGTGACCGGCTGACCAAAACCATCAAGCTCAGCGTTCTGTATGCCTGTATGTTGATGCTGATTGGCTTTTTGCTGTTCCAGTTTATGCCGGAAACGCTGTTACGCATTTTCGATACCGGAAACGACGATATGGCCGGCATCATCGAGGTCGGTGTCCCGGCACTGCGCCGCATCAGCTACAGCTTTGTGCTTGCCGGGTTCTGTATTGTGATTTTATCGGTCTTCCAGGCACTCGGACACGGGTTTCTCAGTCTTGGCGTTTCGGCCATGCGTCAGCTTGGCGTGCTGCTGCCGGCGGCGTTTGTTCTTGCAGTCACGACGCGTTCGGTGGAAATGGTGTGGCTGGCGTTTCCGATTGCTGAAATTGCGTCGGTGACGCTGTCGGCGTTATGCCTTGTGCACGTCTACAAAAAAGAGATCAAGAATTTGTGAGAAATGCCGGCGAAAGCTTTGCTTTTGCCGGCGTTTTTGCTTGCGGAGCAAGCGGTACACACGCGAAGCGTGTTATATGCCCCGGCAGGGGCAAAAGGCTTTTTTGGCATACTTTTTGTGTCTAACAAAAAGTATGGAAACGG
>URCT01000158.1 GCA_900546385.1 uncultured Eubacteriales bacterium
AAAAACACGGCGTGCCGCCCTCTCGGACGGCACGCCGTGCGCCTCATTCTACATCCTGCAAGGCGGCATACCCTTCTTCGCCGGTACGCACCTTGACGACATTTTCTACATTATATACAAAGATCTTGCCATCGCCGATATGACCGGTGTATAACGTCTTTTTCGCTGTCTCGATAACCGTGCGGACAGGCACCTTGCTGACGACGATCTCCACCTGAATCTTCGGCAGTAAGCTCGGCTCGACCTCAACGCCGCGGTAATACTCCGGCTTGCCCTTCTGCACGCCGCAGCCCATCACGTGCGTCACCGTCATACCGGTAATGCCGATGTTCATCATTGCCGCTTTCAAGGCTTCAAACATACGCTCTTTGCAGATGATTTCCACTTTTGTAAGCTTTACGCCGTTTACGGGAGCCGCCGGCGCAACCTCCGGCACAGCCTCCACCGGAACGGCTTCGGCTACCGGTACATCGCCTGTCACAACAACCGGCGCATCCTCCGCATAGCTCTGTACCGACGGTGCAAAGTCGGCATAAGCACTCGGAAGTCCGTGCTCCGAAACGTCAAGACCGGCAAGCTCATCCTCTCGGGAGGCACGAAGACCAATGGTTTTCGTGATAATCGTGTAGGTAATGATAATGCAGACCGAAGTCCATGCGATAATGGCAAGAATGCCCAAAACCTGAATACCTAACTGATATGCACCGCCCTCTCCGTAGAAAAGGCCGGTAAGACCTGCCGGTGCGTCCGGATTCGAAAACAGACCGACAGCGATCGTACCCCAGATACCGTTTGCCATATGTACGGCAACCGCACCGACCGGGTCGTCGATATGCAGCTTTAAGTCAAGAAGCTCAACCACAAGCACAACGAGGATGCCCGAAACGATGCCGACGATGAACGAACCGAGCGCGTCCAGCGCATCACAGCCGGCCGTAATGCCGACAAGGCCTGCAAGAGACGCGTTTAAGCACATCGAAACATCCGGTTTTCCGTTGCGAACCCAAGTAAAGATCATGCAGACAACCGTTGCAACCGCCGGAGCAATCGTCGTGGTGAGAAAAATGGAGCCGAGCGATTCAACGCTCCAGGCTGCCGCGCCGTTGAAGCCGTACCAGCCGAACCAAAGAATAAAGCAGCCGAGTGCGCCGAGCGGAATCGAATGACCCGGAATGGCGTTGACTTTTACAACCTTGCCGCTCTTGTCCTTGACATATTTGCCGATACGCGGACCAAGGAATATTGCACCGATGAGGGCGCACACGCCGCCGACCGTATGAATGGCGGCAGAACCGGCAAAATCATGGAAGCCGCGCGTGACAAGCCAGCCCTGCGGATTCCATACCCAACCGGCTTCGATCGGGTAGATAACAGCCGAAACAACAGCCGAATAGACGCAATACGCGCTGAATTTGGTACGTTCTGCCATAGCACCCGAAACGATGGTAGCGGCTGTTGCGCAGAACACGAGGTTAAACACAAAGCTGGAAGCATTGGTTTGGATAAACGTGCCGAAATCGGTGAAAATCTGCATATTCGGCACACCGATAAAGCCGAACAAATAGTTTTCCGCCATCATAAGCGAAAAGCCGATGAAAACGAACGGGATTGTGCCGATACAGAAGTCCATAAGGTTCTTCATAATGATGTTACCGGCGTTTTTAGCTCTGGTAAAGCCGGTTTCTACCATGGCAAAGCCTGCCTGCATGAAGAATACAAGGGCGGCACCGATCAAATACCAGATACCGAAGGCATTGCTTTCTACGAGCGATACGATGGATTGCGTATCCATAACTGTTTCCTCCTAAAATATGTTTTTAACAAAAAAACGTGCCGGAGATTTCCTATAGGAAGGAAAACTCCGACACGTCCTTGTGTCTGTGTAAAATATGGAATTTTATACGCGGAAAATGAGATCGGAATAGGTCGGAACCGGCCATACGTCGGACGAAACCTTTTCTTCGGCGGCGTCGATCACATCGCGCATTCCCTGCATTTCGGCAAAGATGACATCTCTGTAATAGGTTGCCGTTTTAAGTGCATCACCCTCCGGAACCTCTGCAAGCTCCTTATCCAGCTTGCCGGAAAGAGCATACAGCTTGCCTTGTGCGGCGGAAAGCTCTTTTAATTCGCTTTCTTCCATGGTCACGTCGATGCCGTCAACCACAGCGGTCTTTGCGGCAAGAGCGGCGGCAAGGTCGGCCGTATAGGTGCTGAGCGCCGGAAGAATCTGCTTCTTGACCATGTCGTTTAAGGTAAGAGCCTCGATGTTGATGGTCTTGGAATAGGTTTCGAGAAGAATTTCGGTTCTCGAAATCATTTCCTTTTCGGTAAAGACATTGTGCGAGGTAAATAAGTCGATGTTCTTCTTATCGATGAAATGCGGAAGTGCTTCAACGGTGGTCTTATAGTTGAGAAGACCGCGTTTTGCGGCTTCGATCGGCCACGAATCGGCATAGCCGTCGCCGTTGAAGATGATGCGCTTGTGTTCCTTAATGGTCTTGCGGATGAGGTCGTTGAGTGCTTTGGTGAAATCTTCCGCACCTTCGAGTTCATCGGCAAACTGCTTTAATTCCTCGGCAACGATGGTATTAAGCACGATGTTCGGACCGGAAATCGACTGATTCGAGCCGAGCATACGGAATTCGAACTTATTGCCGGTAAAAGCAAACGGGGAAGTACGGTTGCGGTCGGTGGTATCTTTCGGGAAGTTCGGCAGAACGTGTACGCCGATTTCCATGGTCTGCTTTTCGCCGCCCTTGTAATCCGTGCCTTTTTCGATAGCGTCAAGCACTTCTTCCAGCTCTTCGCCGACGAACATGGAAACGATAGCAGGCGGTGCTTCGTTTGCGCCGAGACGGTGATCGTTGCCGGCGCTGGCAACCGAGATACGGAGCAGATCCTGATACTCGTCAACCGCCTTGATAACGGCGACTAAGAAGAGTAAGAACTGGGCGTTTTCATACGGCGTTGTGCCGGGATCGAGAAGGTTCTGACCCTTATCGGTGGAAATCGACCAGTTGTTATGCTTACCGCTGCCATTGACGCCGGCAAACGGTTTTTCATGCAGCAGGCAGACAAGTCCATGGCGTTCCGCAACCTTCTTCATCATTTCCATGGTGAGCTGGTTGTGGTCGCTGGCGATATTGGTCGTGGTGAAGATCGGAGCAAGCTCATGCTGAGCCGGAGCGACTTCGTTATGCTTGGTCTTAGCGTACACGCCGAGCTTCCAAAGTTCTTCATCGAGTTCTTTCATGAAAGCAGCAACGCGCGGCTTGATGACGCCGAAGTAATGATCCTCCAGCTCTTGACCTTTGGGCGGCTTTGCGCCGAAGAGCGTACGGCCGGTGAACATAAGGTCTTCTCTTGCTTCGTAATATTTTTTATCGACAAGGAAATATTCCTGTTCCGGGCCGACGGTGGTATTGACGCGGCGCACGGAGGTGTTGCCGAACAGGCGAAGCACACGCACGGCCTGCTCGCTGATGGCTTCCATGGAACGAAGAAGCGGTGTCTTCTTATCGAGGACTTCGCCGCCGTAGGAGCAGAACGCCGTCGGGATATACAGCGAACCGTCCTTAATGAACGCGTAGGAGGTCGGGTCCCAAGCGGTATAGCCGCGCGCTTCGAAGGTAGCGCGAAGACCGCCGGACGGGAAACTGGAGGCATCCGGTTCGCCCTTAATGAGTTCCTTGCCGGAAAATTCCATAATGACCTTTCCGTTGGAGGTCGGGGAGATAAAGCTGTCATGCTTTTCGGCGGTGATACCCGTCATCGGCTGGAACCAGTGTGTATAGTGGGTTGCACCGTGTTCCACAGCCCAGTCTTTCATGGCATTGGCAACCACATTGGCAACATTGATATCAAGGTCAGTTCCGCGGTCGATGGTTTTGCGAAGGGACTTATAGACGTCCTTCGGGAGCTTTTCTCTCATAACGTCGTCGTTAAAGACGAGGCTTCCAAACATTTCCGGCACGCTGCTCATAGTGATTCATTTCCTTTCGTTTTATAATCTTAGCAAAGGTTATGCAAATATAAAGAAAAATGCCACAGATAGATTGTATCTGCGGCATCTTTGCTCTGCATGGCATTATATTACACCAAGGGCATGGATTTGTCAAGGGATTTTCGGCAATTTTTTTGGAAAAAGGGAAAAAACGGCGCAATACCAAAAAGTTGCCCAAAAAGAGGGCTTGCCTTTTGTGCATTTTGCTGTTTATGAAGCCGCTGCCGCGGCGAGCCGAATCGAGGTTTGCAAAACCTCGACAAACTTTCCGGAAGGAAAGTTACAAAGTTTTTTGCCCTACTTTTTGTACTTTACAAAAAGTAGGAAAAAGCCGCCGCAAGGCGGCGGCCGGTTGCCGCAGGCAACACAAAAAGGCGGCTTTGCCGCCCAAAGAAGCCGCTCGGACGTGCAAAAAGTTGCCAGTGGCAAGTTTTTGTGCGTCGGAGACCG
>URCT01000159.1 GCA_900546385.1 uncultured Eubacteriales bacterium
TGCCGCAACATTTTTTGCCGCCTTCGGCGACTATCCTTTCTGCTTCGCAGAAAGTTCGTCCCTGCCGGGACGGCACACTCCGTGTGCTTTTTTGGTTCTTTTTGCCTGCCGCAAAAAGAACATAAACCCGTTTCCTGTATAGGAAACGGGTCGCAAAATCGATCATTGCTGTGCCTCGGCGGAATCGTCCGGCTGATCCGGATCCTTTTTCTCGGCCTGCGGACGCGGAAATAGCAGCGTAACACGGAAAATCTTTTCTTCGGGCGACGGCTCAATGCGCACCGACGCACCCGGAACGGCATCCACAATCGAACAGATACTCTTTAGCCCAAGACCGTGCATCACACGATCCTCCTTGCGCGTGACAATGCTGCCGCGGTCGGTAAATAATACGCCGTCATAGGAATTTTCGACCGTGATGGTCAGCCATTTGACCCGGCGCGAGCCGGTAAACGTGATAAACCGTTCGCCCTCCGGCACTTTTTGTACCGCTTCAAACGCATTGTCCGCCAAATTGGACAAAACCGTGCATAATTCCGGATCGCCGAGCGGAATCTCCTTGCCGATCGATAAGCTGCCCGAAAACGTGACACCGGCACTCTCACAGCGTCTGGCAAGACTCTGCAAAACCGCATCGGCAAGCATATTGTCGGAATAAGAGACGGATTTTTTGCTCATTCCGTCAAAACGGGCGGCAATGCCCGAAAGATATTCGCTGGCGCGTTCGTATTCGCCGCTGTCAATGAGAACCTTTAATCCGGAAAGCAGATTCTTGTAGTCATGGCGGAAACGGCGCATTTCTTCTAAGGTCTGCGCTTGGGTGATATAATAGTTGTAGTACCGCTCCTCGCGCCGCCGGGTGTCACTGCGCTTGGTTTCGGAAATATGGGTGACGGTGGCATGATATTTGGCAAGCAGCCATACGCCGCCGTAAAGAAGCAAACATAGGCACAAATGCGAAAACGCAAAGGCGCGTACACCGGCATGCGTTTCATTTATCGAGGCCTCGCACAGCGTAAAGCCCAAAAACAGCGTGACCGCCACGCACAGATAGTTAAGCATCTTGGGCGAAAACGCGGGAGCGCGTGCCCCGTCAACCATGCAGGCGTTTAAGGCGACACGCTCGAGAAGGCAGGTGATGAGGAAAGAGGCTGTCAAGACGGCAATCGGCACAAGCGCGGTTTCGGGCGTCGTTTCCGATGTGAAGACCGGTGCTTCTTTGTTGGTGATAATGGTGCGTGAAGCCGTGAACAAAAAGGCGTGAACACCGGCTGTGTAGTAGCGCATCCGCAAAGAGCTTTCAACAAAAATGAGAGATATCAAAAAATGGATGACTAAAATGCACGGCACAAGAAAGCGGCAATCAAAAAGCCGAATGCACACAGCCGTTCCGAGGACTTGCATCAAAACCGTTGTTAAAAAATAAGCAATGGCGGAAAACCCTTTTCTGAGCTTGCACACCGAAAGAAAGCTCTTGGTACAGGAAAGCGCAAAGAGCCCTGAGCTGATAAGACAACAGATGAAAAGAAATACGTGCAAGTCCGGCATGATGATCCCTCGTCTTTGGATGAGTGCACCGCCAAAAATGCGTTTTCACGCATGAGCGGCTTTGATTACACTCTATTGTACCACGCTCTTTCAAAAAAAGCAAGAGTTTTTGAAAAAAACATTAACAAAACGAGCGTATCTGCCAAACAATTGCCGCGAATATTGTGATATGTGACATTTTTCCCGACAAAGCCGACGGAACCGTTACGGAGAAATGAACTTCTTGCCATGACAGGCGGCACTTTGAACAAAACGTGAGCAAGTCATAACCGGCAAAACGGTTGATTTCCGTTCGGCCGCGTCGGCCGCGCGCCTAATCTAACACAAACGTATCGGCAAGCATCCGTTTTACCACATCCCAAAACGTCATGCGGCGAATGCTCTCCGTCGTGAGAATCTCCGTTTCGGCAATCGTTTCGCCGCCGATTTGGTACAAAACCTTGCCGACGACTGTGCCTTTTTCGACGGGTGCCGTGAGAAATTCCGGCAGCTCGATGACCGCTTCGATCTGCTTTTCGCGGCCTTTGGCGACCAAAATCTCGCTTGCGCCGCATACAAGCGGCATTTGCGCCTTGACGCCGCCCTTGACAACAAGCTCCGGCAGAGCCGCTTCGCCGGTCTCATACACCGAAAAGTTGGCAAAGCCGAAATCGAGTAATTTTTTTGCGTCGGAAAAGCGTTCATCCGAGGTCGGCGCTTTCATGACCGTGGCGATGAGCTGCAATTTGTCGCGCTTGGCGGTGGCCGAAAGGCAGTATTTGGCCGAATCGGTGTAACCGGTTTTCATGCCGTTGGCTCCCGGATAAAACCGCACCAGCTTGTTGGTGTTGGTAAGTCCCATCGCGCCGCCGCGCAGCGAATCCATCCAAATGGTGGTATATTCGAAAATGCGCTCATGCTTTAACAGCTCGCGCGTCATACAGGCAATATCGCGTGCCGTGGTGTAATGCCCTTCGACGGGAAGACCTGTTGCGTTGACAAAATGCGTGTTTGTCATGCCGAGCTCTTCGGCGCGCTTGTTCATGCGTGCCACAAACGCTTCTTCGCTGCCGGCAAGATGCTCGGCCATGGCGACTGTGCAGTCGTTGGCCGAAACGACGACCATGGCTTTGAGCATATCCGATACGCTCATCTGTTCGCCGACCTCCAGCCAAATCTGCGAACCGCCCATGGAAGCGGCGTGCTCCGAGCCGGTGACCGTGTCCTCGGGTGAGAGCGTTCCTTCATCAAGCGCTTCGCAAATGAGAAGCAGCGGCATGATTTTGGTGACCGATGCCGGTTCAAGGCGTTCGTCGGCATTCTGTTCGTAAATGACCTCGCCGGTCGAGGCCTCCATCAAGCAAGCCGATGTGCCGGAAAGCGACAAGGCAACGCCGGTCGAAACGGCGGCAATGTCGGTTCGTGCGGCGTAAACCGATGGCAGTAGCAGAAAGCACAAAAGGCCGGCGCAAAGGCTCTTTTTCAAAACGGTTACAAGGTTCATGATAAGTTCCTTTCCTTTGAATATAGTCTTGGAAAAGCAATGCGTGTTCGGTATAGATATATGCAAAAAACGGCGGTTTATTCGTTTTTTGGCAAAGGAGAGGGTATTCGGCGGCCGGCAAAATGTCCGCGTATGTGATTTTCGGTAAACAATTTGTGATTTGACCGCAAAATGTTGACAGTATCCAAAAATCATATTATAATAATCGGAAAGAAAACTTAAGAAGGACGGATCATGGGATGTATCGTATTTTATCCAAAGAAATCTTAAATCCGACAGTCGAGCGGATGGTGATCGAAGCGCCGTTTGTGGCAAAGAAGGCCGAACCGGGACAGTTCATCATTCTGCGCACCGACGAAAACGGCGAACGGATTCCGTTGACGGTGGCGGATTACGACCGCGAAAAAGGCACGGTTACCATCATTTTCCAGATTGTCGGCGCGACTACGGAAAAGCTGGCACACATGGAGGCCGGCGAGTATCTGCACGATTTTGTCGGTCCGCTCGGCAAGGCAACGCATACCGAGGGACTTAAAAAAGTGGCGGTTGTCGGCGGCGGCGTGGGCTGCGCCATCGCGTATCCGGTCGCGAAAAAGCTGCATGAAGAAGGCTGTGAAGTGCACGCCATTGTCGGCTTCCGCAACAAGGATTTGGTCATTTTGGAGGACGAATTCAAGGCGGCAAGCTCGAAATTTGTGCCGATGAGCGACGACGGAACGTATGGCGAAAAGGGTCTTGTGACCGATGCGTTGAAGAAGCTGCTCGATGCGGGCGAAAAGTACGATGAAGTCATCACGATAGGGCCGCTTATCATGATGAAATTTGTCTGTAAGCTGACCAAGGAATACGGCGTGAAAACAGTGGCGTCCATGAACCCGATCATGATCGACGGAACGGGCATGTGCGGCGGCTGTCGGCTGACGGTCGGCGGCAAGACGGTGTTTGCGTGCGTGGACGGGCCGGAATTTGACGGACATGAGATCGATTTTGACGAAGCCATGGCCAGAAGCAGTATGTATAAGCCGTTTGAGCGGCGCAAGCATGAAGAGGTATGCAATCTGTTTAAGGCGCAGCCTTAAACAGGGTGGCAAAGCTGCTCGAACGCACAAAAAATTGCCGGTGGCAAGCTTTTGTGCGTCGGAGACCGCCGACAGGCGGAAAGAATAGCCGCCAAGGGCGGCGATCGGTTGCCGCAGGCAACAAAAAAAGGCGGCATAGCCGCCGAAAGAAGCCGCGGAGCGGCAAAAGGGATTTAAGTTTGTCGGTTGGAAGTTGTTGTTGCGGTGAGCTGAAATGAGGTTTGGAAAACCTCGGAACTCCCCGAAAAAGGGACGTTTTTACGTTCTTTTTGCGTCGTGCAAAAAGAACCAAAAAGCACG
>URCT01000160.1 GCA_900546385.1 uncultured Eubacteriales bacterium
ACAAAAAAGCCTTTGCCCCATTCGGGGCAGCACGCTCCGCGTGCATTCCGCCGCCACAGGCGGCACTATCTTGTTGCTATCGCAACAAATTTTCGCCGCCGCTTCGCGGCGATTTCCCGGCGGCATCAGCCGCCAAAAAACGTAAATTTCACCGGCTGTGCCGGTTGCGCGGCATACCGCCGCCGAAAGGATAGATAGTATGGCAGAATTTTTAGGAAACTCCAAACGTACCGATTATTGCGGCATGGTTCGTGACGACCATATCGGCAAAACCGTCACCGTCATGGGCTGGGTGCAGAAAACCCGCGACCTCGGCAGCCTGATCTTTACCGATTTGCGCGACCGCACCGGCATCGTCCAGCTCGCTTACGACGAAAACACGCCCAAAGACCTTTTTGACAAAGCCTCCTCCGTGCGCAGCGAATATGTGTTGTGCGCGACCGGAACCGTGCGCGAACGCGACAGCAAAAATCCGGCGATCCCGACCGGCAACGTTGAAATCTATGTTACCGAACTCAAGATCCTTGCCGAAAGCGAAACACCGCCCTTCGAAATCGTCGAAAACTCCAAAGCCGGCGAAGATCTGCGCTTGAAGTATCGCTACCTCGACTTGCGCCGTCCGGATCTGATGAAAAACATCCTCTTCCGTCATAAGCTTGCCAAGGTCACACGCGACTACTTCGACAAGCAGGGCTTTATCGAAATCGAAACTCCGATCCTCATCAAATCCACGCCGGAGGGCGCACGCGATTACCTCGTCCCCAGCCGCGTCCACAAAGGCTCGTTCTATGCGCTGCCCCAGTCGCCGCAGTTATATAAGCAGCTCTCCATGGTGGCCGGTTTTGACCGCTATATGCAGATCGCACGCTGCTTCCGCGATGAGGACCTGCGTGCCGACCGTCAGCCGGAATTTACGCAGATCGACCTTGAAATGTCGTTCGTCGAAATGGAAGATGTTCTCGCTGTCGGCGAAGGCTTCATGAAAACAGTCTTTAAGGAACTGTTGGATACCGATATTTCGCTTCCGCTTCCGCGCCTTACCTATAAGGAAGCCATGGAACGCTTCGGCAGCGATAAACCCGATATCCGCTATGGCATGGAAATTTTTGATTTGACTGACCTTGTAAAGGACAGTGCCTTCAGCGTCTTTTCGGGCGCTTGCGCCGCCGGCGGTACGGTTCGTGCCATTAAGGCGGAAAACGCCGTTTCGGTGCTTACCCGTAAAGAAATCGATAAGCTTACCGAATACGTCAAAGGCATTGGCGGCAAGGGGCTTGCCTGGATCCGCTATACGCCCGACGGCGTGGCCTCGTCGTTTGCCAAGTTCATGACCGAAGAAGAAATGAACGCCATTGCTGCGCGTGCTGACGCCAAGACCGGCGATGTGGTCATGATCATTGCCGATACCAACACCGGCAAAGTGCTGTCACAGCTCGGCTCGTTGCGTATCAAGACGGCGGACAAGCTGAATATCGAGAAAAAGGGTATCGGTCTTTTGTGGATCACCGAATTCCCGTTCTTTGAATACGATGAAGAGGCCGGCGAATGGGTCGCTATGCACCATCCCTTTACCGCGCCGCTCGACGAATGCCTTGAATACCTCGAAACCGATAAATCCAAGGTTCGCGCCAAGGCATACGACTTGGTTCTCAACGGCATTGAGCTTTCCAGCGGTTCGATCCGTATCACCAATCCGGAACTGCAAAGCCGCATTTTCGACCTTCTCGGTCTTACCAAGGAGGAAGCCAAGGAAAAATTCGGCTACTTGCTTGACGCGTTTAAGTATGGCGCTCCGCCGCACGGCGGCATGGGCATCGGTCTTGACAGACTTACCATGCAGCTGCTCGGCTGTGACAGCTTGCGTGATGTTATCGCCTATCCGAAGGTGCAGAACGCGTCCGAGCTTATGACCATGTGTCCGGCTCCGGTCGATAAGAAAGCGCTTGACGATTTGGGTTTAGCTGTAAAGGTCTCGGAAAACGAAGAAAAATAATACATAAACGCATTGACACCCTTTTATCGACGTCTGTTTCGATATTTACCGATATAAGACTGCCGTGAAAAGGGTGTCATTTATACAGTGGGAGAAATTTATGACATATGTACAGACCGTCACCGGACGCATTCCGGCAGAAAAAATGGGTTTTACCCTGCCGCATGAACACGTATTCTGGGATCTCAGCTTTTATTTGCCGAAGGATTTGGACAAAACCGATGAAACAGACGAAAGAAAGCAGCCCGTCTGCCCCGAAAATCTGGCGCAAATGCGCTATCATCTGACCGATTATCCGGATAATGTTGTCCAACAGGATAGAGCATTGCCTTAAAGGAGCTTCTTTGGTACAAGCAGGCCGGCGGCGTTACCATTTGCGATAACGGCTGCTACGGTTTGAAATGCGACCCGGTAAAGCTTCGGGATGTTTCAGAAAAAAGCGGCGTTTACATTCTGCGCGGTACAGGGACCTATCAGGATCAAACCATTCCGCCGGAAATTGCAAAGCTTGACGTGGATGCGCTTGCTGCACTGTTTATCAAAGAAATTCGGGAAGGCATCGGCGATACCGGAGTTCGCTGCGGTTTTATCGGTGAAATCGGCATTGTCAGCTCCGCATCCGAACGCTCCATGCGTTCGCTTGCCGCTGCGGCAATTGCACAAAAAGAAACGCATGCAGCTATCACGATACACCAACCCGGCTTAGAGCATTGTGCAGATGTTTTGTTCCGCGTTATTACCGATAACGGCGGTGACCTAAATAAAACCGTTATGTGCCATTGTGACCCGTTTTTGTCCGAACCGGAGTACCTTGACCATATCGCAAAAAGCGGTGCGTATACCTCCTTCGACTTTTTCGGACTGGAAGCCGTTTTGGGCGGCAACTATTGGCTTCCGACGGATTTGGACAGAATCGTCGGCATCAAAAAACAAATTGAATGCGGCAATGTCGAGCGCATTTTGTTATCTCATGATACGGTATACAAATGTATGCTGCGGCAATACGGCGGTTTCGGTTATGAGCATATCGCAAAGCATATTCTTCCGTTTATGCGCCTGCAAGGGTATCAAGAAAAATGGTTAAACCGTATGACGGTGGAAAATCCGAAAAACGTTTTTTCGTTCGAAGAGTGATGTTTAGCATACGATTCATACGAAAACAACCGTATTGGATGAAAAAACGATTTCAGGATACAATATTGTAGGAATTTACAAAAAAATCAATCGTTTCCGGGAGGCACTATGTGTACTGCTATCACCTATCAAACACACGATTTCTATTTTGGCCGCAATCTTGATTATGAGTTTTCCTACGGCGAAAGCGTGACCGTCACGCCGCGCCGCTATCCGTTTTCCTTCACAAACGGCAAAAAATGCACCTCTCATGCCGCTTTTATCGGAATGGCACATGTGGCAAACGAGTTTCCTTTATATTATGATGCCGTCAACGAATACGGTCTCGGCATGGCCGGGCTGAATTTTCCAAACAACGCGCATTATTTCGCGCCGGAGCAAGTAAAACCCGGCGAACAAGCCGTTGCAGCCTTTGAATTTATTCCGTATATCCTTTCCGCGTGCCGGACCTTGAAGGAAGCGCGTGCGCTGCTTTCACAGGTGCGGCTGGTGAATCTTCCGTTTTCACCAAACCTGCCGCCGTCGCCGCTTCACTACCTGCTTGCCGACAAGACCGGCTGTTTGGCCATCGAACCGGTGAAAGAGGGATTGAGGGTATACGAAAATCCGGTCGGCGTGTTGACCAACAATCCGCCGTTTCCCATGCAGTTAGTAAATCTTGCAAACTATTCGTCGTTATCGCGCAAAGATCCGGTTCCGCGCTTTGCCGATGGGTTTGCTCCGACGCTATACAGCCGCGGCATGGGCGGTATCGGGCTTCCGGGCGATGTGTCGAGTATGTCGCGGTTTGTGCGGGCTGCCTTTGTGCGGATGAATTCGGTCTCGGGCGACAGCGAGAATGAGAGCGTGCATCAGTTTTTCCACATTTTGGGTGCGGTGGAGCAGGTGCGCGGCGAATGTGAGCTTGCAGACGGGAAATTTGAGATTACCATCTATTCGTCCTGCTGCAATGCCGATAAAGGCATCTATTATTATACAACCTATGAAGACAGAAGCATTCGTGCGTGCGATATGCACGCATCGGAGCTTGACGGAACCGTGCTGTGCCGCATGGCAGAGCTTTAAGCTTTGCCGCGAAGCGGCAGGAATGTTGCGTTAGCAACATAACACCGCCGCAGGCGGAAAAGTTTTTTTGCCCTACTTTTTGTACTTTACAAAAAGTAGGAAAAAGAAGTCGC
>URCT01000161.1 GCA_900546385.1 uncultured Eubacteriales bacterium
CAGCTCGCCGCAATGGCGGCTTCGCACAAGCCCAATTAAATCCTTTTGCCGCTTCGCGGCTTCTTTCGGCGGCTTTGCCGCCTTTTTGAACTTTCCATATTCATGGAAAGTTTGTCCCTGCCGGAACAGCACACTCCGTGTGCTTTTTCCGCCGCCCTTGGCGGCGATTCTTTCCGCCTGCGGCGGCTTTCTCTGTTGCTGTCGCAACAGCTTTGCATAAAAAAAGACCGCCGCGACTGCAGCGATCTTTTGTGCTTTGCAAAAACTTACTTGATTTCGACGGTAGCGCCGGCAGCGGTGAGCTTTGCTTTGAGGTCTTCTGCCTCTTCCTTGGAAACGCCTTCTTTGAGGGCTTTGGGAGCGCCTTCAACGAGGTCTTTTGCTTCTTTAAGGCCAAGGCCGGTGATTTCACGAACAACCTTGATAACGCCGAGCTTGCTATCGCCTGCGGATGCAAGGATAACGTTGAATTCGGTCTGTTCTTCAGCGGCTGCGGCTGCGGGAGCGGCTGCGCCTGCAACAGCTACGGGAGCTGCGGATACGCCGAATTCCTCTTCGAGTGCCTTTACGAGGTCAGCGAGTTCGAGTATAGTAAGGGTCTTGATTTCTTCAAGAATCTGCATAGACTTTTCAGATGCCATTTTGAGTTACCTCCGTTTATTTATCGTTTATTTTACAGAATTTTTGAAGCAGTCTTCTGTCGGACTGCATTAAGCTGCATAAGAATTATTCGGCAGCTTCGGCTCCGCCTTCCTTGTCGATCTTGGCTTGGAGTACATAAGCAAGACCATACAGAGAGGACTGGATGCTTCCGAGGATCTTTCCGATAAGGACTTCCTTCGACGGGATCTTGGCAAGCTCCTTGATTTCAGACTCGTGCATGATTGCACCGTCCATCATACCGACCTTGATCTTGAAGTTGTCGTTATCATCGGCAAACTTGCAAAGGATCTTGGCAGGAGCGAGCGGATCTTCATCGGAAAGAGCGAAAGCGGTCATACCTTCAAGGTACGGATCCAAGCCTTCGAGACCGGCGATATCGGCAGCCTTGTGAATGTAGGTGTTCTTGATTACCTTGTAATCAACACCGGCTTTACGAAGCTCTGCACGAAGCGCGGTATCCTTTTCAACGGTGATTCCGCAGTAGTCAACGATAACGCCGCTCTTGGCGTTCTTCATCTTTTCTGCGAGCTCTGCAACCATTTGCTGCTTTTGTTCGAGAATTTTTGCGCTAGGCATATGTTTCACCTCCCAAATAAAAAATGCCCATATTCGACCAAGAATAAGGACAATGAGAGATATTCCTATGACAGCCGAAAGGCAACGGCAAGCATCATATTCTTCTGACATCTTCCTCGACAGGCGAAAGCGAGTTTCGTTAGAGCAAAAGCCACCTGTTTTCTTCGGTCAACAGCCGTATTATACCACACGCCGTTTCGTTTGTCAATACTATTTTTCACATTTTTGCTTTTTTCCCAAAAATGATAATATTTTCTCGAGTTTTGATATTTACATTGCACAGAGAACATGATAAAATCTGTGTATAAACAGAAAGGAGAACGAGCATGAACAAAAAATTCATTCTCGGCATTGCCGCAGCTGCCGCACTTGCGGTCGGAAGCTTATCCGTTTCCGCTGAAGGCTTTGCCAAAACGAACACCTACACGCCCGGTATGTTTTCTGACGTCCCGGCAACGGAATGGTATGCCTCCTCGGTTTCCTCTTCGTATGAGCTTGGCTTCATGAAGGGCACGGCCGATGGCGTCTTTTCGCCGGAGGGCAACATGACGGTTGCCGAAGCTATCACCATCGCCGCTCGCGTGCATGACGCGTACAATGCGAAAGGCACGACCTTCTCGCAGAACGGCGCAAACTGGTATGACGAGTACGTCAAGTATGCCGTCGACAACGGCATTATCAAGGCCGACGCATTCGACGATTACGATCGTCCCGTCAAGCGTTACGAAATGGCGGTCATCTTCTCGAAAGCCGTTCCGGACGACTATCTTGCTGCCAAGAATAACGTTACCGAAATTCCCGACGTTCCCAACACCAACGGCTATTTCGACCGTTTACAGTTACTCTACAACGCAGGCGTTGTGATGGGTAACGACGAATTCGGCACGTTTATGCCGAACAATAACATCATCCGTGCGGAAGCCGCTGCCATCATCGGCCGCATCGCGCTGCCGGAAAACCGTTTGCAGAAAACGCTTGTTGATGCGAACTATGACGATGCGTATTATCTTGTAAGCGAAGCTTCCGGATGGGGTCTTATCGGAGCGGCAAGCGTATACGATACGCCGTGGCAATACGATAACCGCAACCTGACCGGCGCGATTTTCAACTCGGCAAGCCACATCACCGATTCCTATCCCGACGGCAAAGTGGAGCTGTGGCGCGACCTTGACGATGTTTCCCGCGGTCTTGTCGGCTGGGATTTCTACGGCACGGTTTTGGATGTTGCCGACGGCATTTATTTTAAGCTTACGGACGATGAGCTTCACGAAGTCGTTTCCCTTACCACCAAAGGCGGAAACTATTTCTTTGACGGAAAGGATACAGGTGTTGCCGTCAAAAACGGTGCACTGTATTTTACAATGAAGATCGATTTGGACACGCATACGTCCACGCTGTACATGGACGGCAAAAAAATCGGCGATTACACGGCCGGTGATTACACCGTTTCGCGCGTTTACATCGGTTCCGGCAAGGAGACGGTCGGCAATATCACGCTCACGCGCTGTGATATTTACAAGGATTATCCCGTCAACGACATTTTCCTTGTTCCCGCAGGCGGCGCGCTTTCCCAATGGGAGCTTACCGGCACGGCAAAGACAGTGCGCAAGGGCGGTCAAGGCTATGGCGATACGGTTAGCGCCGAGCTTGCGGCCGGCAGTGTCGCAAAGACGGCGTTCAAGCCGCTTTCCGGCTCGGTTGTGTATGAAACGTATATGCTGTTTCCGAACGCCGATGACACCGGTTATATCTCCTTAAACAGCGGCGAAACATCCGTGGCGAAGCTGGTTGTGAATGCTGACGGCGTTTTTAAGGCGGACGGCACCAAGCTGCGCCATCATACCAACAATATCTGGCAGACCCTCCGTATCGAAGCCGACACCGTAAACGGCACGGTTCTTTACAAGGTCAACGGCAAAAAGGTCGGCAGGTTTGCGCTGGATGCGGCACTGCCGACAGTGGACAATATCACGGTCGGCGCGACCGGCGGCACGGTTTATTTCGACGATGTCAAGGTGTTTCTTACACATGAATACGACGACTATTGCCCGGTACCGAAGCCGATAAACGACGATGGGTATGATGTTATTCTCAACGTCTGCTCGTTGTGGCGTGAAGGCACGCACGGCGGCTGGGGAGCAGTGAGCGGACTTCCGGACGTGGAACCGGCACTCGGATACTATGACGACGGCTTGCCGGAGGTTGCCGACTGGGAAATTAAGTTTATGGTGGAAAACGGCATTGATATCGAGCATTTTTGTTGGTTTGCGCCGGCAGACAATCAAACCGAGCCGATCAAAAGAAGCGGACTCGGATTTGCGCTGCACGACGGCTATTTCAATGCGAAATATTCGGATTTGATGAAATTCACTTTCATGTGGGAAAACAGCAAGGTCAATACCACAAATCTTGAAGATTTCAAAAAATACATCTGGTCGTATTGGATGGACTACTATTTTCTCGACGATCGTTTCTACACCACCGAAAACAAGCTTGTTTTCACCGTATGGAGCTGGCAGAATTTCAAAGAGGCCTTCGGCGGCACAAACGAGGGTGCGAACGAAGCGGTCGTTTTCATGAACGAGGATGCCAAGGCGCACGGCTTTGATGGTATTCTGTTGTTCTTTGCCGACGGCAGTGCCGCCGATCCGAGTTCCTTTACCGCTATGGCAAATCTCGGTGCGTCGGGCGCCTATGCTTACCACTGGGGGCAGGCCGGCAACAACGCCGATGAGACCATTTACCGCTTAAAAGGCAACAGCAGCTATGATAAGCTGTATATCGTTCCGGCTGTTTCGGTCGGCTTTAACAATATCGGTTGGTCGAATATCCGCAAGCCGCTCATCTCGACGGACGACCACAAAAAAGTGCTTGAATTCATCAAGAACGACTATCTGCCGCAGCAGACCGGCTGGAAGTCGAATATGCTCATGGTTTCCACCTGGAACGAATACGGAGAAGGCACGTATGTTATGCCTTGCAAAGGACTTCACGGATTCGGCTATCTTGAAAACGTTGCGGAAGTCATTTCCGGCGTGACC
>URCT01000162.1 GCA_900546385.1 uncultured Eubacteriales bacterium
GGACGGAGTCCCGTGTGCTTTTTGGTTACTTTTTGCACAATGCAAAAAGTGACAACTCGTTCTCTTTGCAGAGAACATCGAGGTTTTGCAAACCTCAATTCAGCTCGCCGCAATGGCGGCTTCACACGAACAAAATTAAAACCTTCCCAAAGAGAGATTCGAGGTTCTGCAAACCTCGATTCAGCGCAAAAAACAACCACTTCGCACAAATCCAATTAAATCCTTTCGCCGCCTGCGGCGGTATTTCCCGGCGGCAAAGCCGCCTTGATCCCTTTCCTTTCGGAATGCTTTTTCCGAGGTTTTCCAAACCGCAGATATTTACGAAAAGCATATTGAAAAAGATAATAAACTGTGCTATAATATTATGATAAGAAATCTGCCCCTGTACGGTAAAAAGCCACGCAAAGGAGTTTCGAAATATGTTCAAATCCAACTTTTCAAGGAATCTCGCTGCCTTTGCCCTGCTAATCTTTCTCTCCTTTTCGGCCATCACCTTCATTTCGACCTTCGTTGTCCTCGATAATGCCCGAAAAGACCGCATTGCTACCTCCAAACGGCTGGCCGATGCCGTGTTCGACGATATTCACGACGGCCTTAAAACCTATAACGGCTCATTTACCTCCACCGTTTTGCGCATCCAAAACCAAATCACCTATTCCGACCGCTTTGCCGCCGTTTTGAATTCCAACATTTTCATTACCGACAAAAACGGCTTCATCCTGTATTCCAGCACACCCGCCTACCGCAATGCCTTCCGCGTTGAATCGAAATTTTTGAAAAAATATACCTCCTATCCCGGCGAAACCCATCGCAGCACCTTCGGCGGCATTTTTGAATCGGAATACTACGTTTCTGCCTTTCCCATCGATAAGGAAAATGCCTCCTCTCCCGACGATATCTTCGGTATGGTCTTTATCTGCTCGCCGGCGGACAGCGTGATCCATACGGCAAATCAAATCGTCAATCTCATTCTGACGGCTCTGTTTTGGGTGTTCCTTGCCTCCGTTTTGGCCTTGTATTTCATCAGTGAACGCTTAAATATACCGCTTATGCGCTTAAAAGAAAAGTTCTCCGTCTTTTCCTCCGGCGATTATTCCGTGCGTATGCCGAAAACCGGCGTGACGGAGGTTGACCTCATCGGCGATGCCTTCAACGAAATGGCTACGATTTTGGAAGTTACGGAAAACTCGCGCCGTATGTTTTTATGCAACGTTTCACACGATCTGCGCACGCCCATGACCAGCATTCAAGGCTTTACGGAAGCGATCTTGGACGGCACTCTGCCGCCCGAACGGCATCACTATTATTTAGTGCTAATCCATAAGGAAATCAAGCGCTTATCCGGCATGGTCAACGAGCTTTTGGATATTTCAAAAATCGAATCGGGCAATATGCAGCTCAACAAAAGCGTGTTCGATATTTGCGAAATGGTGCGTCTTATCGTCATTTCCCTGGAGGAAAAGCTGCTCTCCAAAAATATCGAATTTCATTTAGAGGCTAAGAACAGCCGTTCCTATGTGCTTGCCGACAAGGATTCGATGTATCAGGTCATATACAATCTTTTGGATAATGCCGCAAAGTTTTCCGATAACAACGGAACCATCCGTGTAACCATTTTTCCGGAAACGCCCGAAGATACACAAAAAAATACTGCTGCGGAAGCCGCAGAAACGCCCAAAGAAGCCGAACAGCCCATCAAACCCGAAGAAGTCTCCAAAAAAGACAAGAAAAACAAAAAGAAACAGCCGGAAAACAAGCAAGAGGATACCGGTCCCAAAATGCCGAAATACCGGATCTCCATCTACAATACCGGTATCGGAATTCCGCAAGAACGCATTGAGCAGATCTTTGACCGCTTCTATAAAATCGATATGTCGCGCGGCCTTTGCCGGGATGGCTTGGGACTCGGCTTATTCATCGTGAAAACCGTCATGGATCGGCACGGCGAGCCCATTGAAATCAACAGCAAGGAAGGAGAATACTGCGAATTTGTATTCTCGTTGCCGCTTGTTTCAAAGCCCAAAAAGATTGCTGTTTTCGGACTGTCCGACCTGCCGTTAAGCGGCGTGCCGTCAAGCTTCCATTTTACGTCCAAGGATTCTGAGGATGCGGAGTTATACGATCTCAACGATCCGCTTCAGCCGCCGCTGCGCGAAGACGCCGAGCATTTAGATTTTGCCGCGCTCCAAAAAAAATCGTCCGATACGCCCAAAGCCTCTGCCAAAGCCTCCGAAACGACGGACGAACCGGACGAAACAACTGAAACAACCGAAACGCCGGACGTTTCTGACACCTCTGCAAGCTCCGACGCACAAACATAAAGCTTCAAAGCGCATCGCGCGTCAACCGACTCATCCGTCAGAAGCATAAGACTCATTCGTAAGATTCATTCGCTATCGATTAGAAGGAAGGATACCATGTCCGATACGCTCTCTTATATTCCGCCGCTCGAAAATTTAGCCGCCGAATTCCGCAAGCTGCCGGGTATCGGACGCAAATCGTCCTACCGGTTAGCCTTTGCCGTGCTCGATTTTTCCGAAGCGGAAGCACAAGCCTTTTCCCAGGCAATCTTAGCGGCCAAACAAAAGGTCATGCGCTGTAAGATCTGCCAGAACATTTCCGATGCCGAGGTCTGCCCGATCTGTGCCGACCGCAAGCGCAAGCAGAATCTCATCTGCGTGGTGGAGGATCCGCGCGACGTGGCTGCCATCGCAAAGCTCGGCGAATACGACGGCGTTTTTCATGTACTCGGCGGCCTTATCTCGCCGTTAGAGGGCAAAACGCCCGATAAACTCGCCATCAAAGAGCTGCTTGCCCGCGTCAACACGCTGCTTGCCAATCAAAACGGCGAAACGCCCGAAATCATTCTTGCCACCAATCCAAGCGTTGAGGGCGATGCCACAGCCATGTATCTTGCCCGGCTCATCAAGCCGCTCGGCGTCAAGGTCACACGCCTTGCCTATGGCATCCCGGTCGGCGGCGATCTCGAATATGCCGACGATGTCACGCTTTCGCGCGCGCTGTCGGGCCGCAACGAAATGGCTTAACGACTTTTTGAAAAACGAAAATCAGAAACAGGAGAAACCAAATGCCGGAAAAACGCAAGAAAAAGACAGTTGATCTGTTTGAAAAAGAGCCTGCGCCCATCACCGATGAAGGCATCGTCGAAACGCTCCGCAAAAACTATATGCCCTACGCCATGAGCGTCATCATTTCCCGTGCCATTCCCGAAATCGACGGCTTCAAGCCCTCGCATCGCAAGCTGTTATACACCATGTACACCATGGGACTTATCCGCGGCAACCGCGTCAAAAGCTCCAACATTGTGGGTGCGACCATGAAGCTCAATCCGCACGGCGACGCCGCTATCTATGAAACCATGGTGCGTCTTACGCGCGGCAACGAAGCACTGCTTCACCCGTTTATCGATTCCAAAGGCACCTTCGGCAAGCAGTATTCCGATATGGCTTATGCCGCGCCGCGTTACACCGAGGCAAAGCTTGACACGTTCTGCAACGAGATTTTCGACGGGATCGACCGCGATGCCGTCGATTTCCAAGACAACTACGACGGTTCACTCAAAGAGCCGGTGCTTTTGCCGACCTCGTTCCCGAATATTCTCATCTCGCCCAATACCGGCATTGCCGTCGGCATGGCGTCCAATATCTGCTCCTTCAACCTTGCCGAAATCTGCGACGCGGTCTGCGAAACCATCGAAAACGGCACCTGCGACTATCTCGAAACCGTCAAAGCACCCGATTTTTCGACCGGCGGACTGTTGTTATACAACCGTGCACAAATGGAGGAAATCTACAAGACCGGCAAAGGCTCGTTCAAGGTGCGCGCCCGTTACAGCTACAACAAAAAGGACAACTGCATCGAGGTCACCGAAATTCCCTACACCGCCAAGGTCGAGGCCATTATCGATAAAATCGCGGCACTTGTCAAGGAAAAGAAGATCATCGAAATTTCCGATGTGCGCGACGAAACGGGTTTGGACGGCTTAAAGATTGCCATTGATCTGAAGCGCGGCGCCGATCCCGAAAAGCTGATGAAAAAGCTGTACCGTCTAACGCCGCTTGAGGAC
>URCT01000163.1 GCA_900546385.1 uncultured Eubacteriales bacterium
GTCGCAACCCTCTGGGGTACTTTTGGTTCTTTTCGTACAAGCGAAAAGAATAAAACCGTTCTCCCTTTCGGGAGCTTCGAGGTTTTGCAAACCTCAAATCAGCGCACCCAAACAACTATCTCGCACAAACAAAATTAAATCCTTTTGAAACTTTTCGAGGTTCTGCGAACCTCGATTCAGCTCGCCGCAGTTGCGGCTTCGCATTGACAAAATTAAATCCTTTTGCCGCTTCGCGGCAGTGTCCCTGCCGGGACAGCACGCTCCGCGTGCTTTTTTCGCCGCCTTTGGCGGCATCATTTTTTGTTGCTGCCGCAACAAATCTTTGCGCTTCGCGCTATTATCGGCGGCTGTGCCGCCTTTGTAACTTTCCTATGGAAAGTTCGTCCCTACGGGACAGCACGCTCCGCGTGCATTTCGCGCCGCCCTCGGCGGCATTAAAACGGCAGATTGTCGAGTTCGACCTCGCGTCTGTCCTCTTTGTCACGCATATTCTTGAGCAAAGCTTTGCCGCTTTCAAGCTCATTGTCGCCAACGACAAGCACATACTCCGCGCCGATCTTGTCCGCATATTTCATCTGTGCCTTCAAAGAACGCGACGCAATATCACATTCCGCGTAAATGCCCTTTGCACGCAGCTTTTCCACCGCCGCAAGTGCATATACCGCCGCCTTTTCACCCATCGGTGCAATATAAAGCACCGGAGATGCGTTCACGGGAAGCGTGGTCTTTCCCTCCCCGGCAAGCGTTTTTAACGCAAGTGCAAGGCGCGTTAGTCCCATGCCGAACCCAATGCCGCAAAGCTTCGGGCCGTCGAGCTGCTCGACAAGACCGTCATACCGGCCGCCGCCGCAGACCGTACTCTGCGCGCCGATATCCTCCGAAATGAATTCAAACACCGTGCGGACATAATAGTCAAGACCGCGCACGATTTTCGGGTCGACCGTAAACGGAATTTCAAGTGCTGTCAAGGATTTCTGCAACGCATCAAAATGCGCACCGCAGTCCTCACACAGATAATCGATGGTTTTGGGCGCACCGGCGGCAATTTCCGAACAAATCGGACTCTTGCAGTCCAAAATGCGTAACGGATTGGTCTTTAAGCGCTCTCTGCAGGTCGGGCAAAGCTCTTCTTTTTTGCCTTCAAAATAGTCCACAAGCGCCTGTCGGTATAACGGACGGCATTTGGGACAGCCGATGGAATTGATATGCAGCGACGTTCCCACGCCGATTTTATGCAAGACCTTAGCGGCAAGCGAAATGACCGATGCGTCGGCATAGGCACTTTCCGCGCCGAACATTTCCACGCCGAACTGATAAAATTCGCGGCTTCTGCCGGCCTGCGGCTTTTCATAGCGGAAGAACGGGCCGATATAATATAATTTTAACGGCATGGCCTCGTTGTAAAGGCCGTTTTCGATGACACTGCGCACAACACCGGCCGTTCCCTCCGGACGCAAGCACATTTCGGTGTTATCGCCGCGGTCGGACAGCGTGAACATCTCTTTTTGCACGATATCGGTGGTCTGACCGACGCCGCGCTTATACACGCCGGAAAGCTCGAATGTCGGGATGCGGATCTCGCGAAAACCGGCATTTTTGGTGCAGTCGCGGATGATCTCTTCCATTTTGTGCCAGATGACGGTCTCTTCCGGCAGGATATCCACCGTGCCTTTTGGTTTTTGGAACATATTGATAAACTCCTTTGAGGAATATTTTTCTGTTTTACTGACGTGCGGAACCGTATTCTCTCTGCATGGCAGACATGGATACGACCCATTGTTTGCCGAATTTGCATACATCGACACCGTTGACTAACTTCCCATAGGAAATTGCCTTGCGCAAGGTACTCTCATTCAAGCCCCACAGCGCGGTTGCATCGGAAAAAGCCATCAATCCGTCAAACGGCGTTTTAACCGTTTTTCCGTTTTCCCACAATTCATCGCAGGAAAGGTCAAGTTCGTCGTTCCAGACAATGCCGTAGCCGCCGGTATCGACCCGAACTCCGGCAAAAAGCTCCGGTGATTTTTCAAGTGCCCGAAAGGACGGCATTGTTTCAAATAACGGTTTTATATCATATAGTTTTGTAATGCCCTCGGAAAATTGAATGCTTAGCTTGTACTCCGGCAGAGGAAAAACATTTTTGATTTTGTGAAACATATCCATCCTCCTATTCCAACGGTGCAATGCTCTTAAAGCTTTGTGTTTTCCAAATCTCGGCTAATTCGCTTTTATGAAGCGAAATCCATTCTCTTACCAGAAGAAGCGCTTTAGGCGGTAAATTGCCATCTAAAACTTCACCTGTCATAAAATCAATCGCCGCCGCGTCTTCATTGTATATCGCATGAATATGCGGCGGATTATGTCATTTTGCAAAAAATACATACGGATAACAATTCCGTAGAATCTGGATAGTACCGGCAAAATCTATCTCCTCCGACGATCTTATTATATCACGTTATCGTGATAACGTCAAGTGTATTTTACAGCAAATGATGTTTCTTAAAGAAAACAATCTCTATAATCACAATCGCAAGGCTGAGGACAAACACGATCGGATAGCCATATTCGGAATTCAACTCCGGCATATTGCGGAAATTCATGCCATACCAGCCGGCAAGCAGTGACAGCGGCAGAAACACCGCCGAAACAACGGCAAGCAGCGTCGTGTTCTTATTCTGCCGTTCGTCGAGCGATTCACGATAGGTTTCGCGTAATTGCAACACATATTCGCGCAGGTAATCGACGCGGCCTGCAAGGCGCGTGGCTCTGTCGCACAGATAGCCGTAGGAAAGCAGATCTTCTTCGGTGAGCATTCCGTTGGTATTGGCACGCATGGCGGCACAGAGTGCAATGCATTCATCGTAGTAAGCGTCCAAATGCATCAGATTTTTGCGTAACGGAAAAATCTGCTTGCGAAAGCCCTTCGGCACATCTTCGGTAAGCGAATCTTCGATGGCGGCAAGCTTGTTTTCGAGATTTTGCAGATATGCGGCATCGTTTTCGAAAAAAGAATTGAACAGCATACAGAAAAAGCCGGGCAGTGTCAGAGACGCG
The DNA here is from genome assembly GCA_900546385.1 of uncultured Eubacteriales bacterium. Lineage (GTDB taxonomy): Bacteria > Bacillota > Clostridia > Oscillospirales > CAG-382 > UMGS882. The sequence continues at coordinate 3,055 of URCT01000163.1, forward strand.
GAAAAGCGGTTTTCCTTCATGCGGTGCATATACGGCAGCAGCTTTTCGGTCTCACCGATAAGAAACAAGGCGTTTTTCTCGATAAAAAAGCCGAAATGCAAGCGTTCGGTCAACGCCTTTTGCGGCGCATCGCAATTTTCGGTTTTGATAAGCGGCACCTCGATCATGCCGAGGATACAAGAGCCGTACAATTCGGCTTTGCAATACTGCACGACGGACAGATCCTGCAAGACCTTCTTTTTATGCGGCACGCCTTCGGCAATTTTGGAAAATGCGGCGGCATCGAGCAAATAGATGATTTTGCTGTTTTCGGGAACGTCGCTTTCCGCCGCTTCCCGCAACAGTGTATCCAAACAAAAGAGTTTCATCGCATTCACCGCTTACTTTTTATAATTGGCAAGGTAATCCATGAAATCATAGACGGTTTTTTGCTGACCGGCGGAAAGGTTTTCGTACATTTTTTGGATATTAAGCGATTTTTTCTTTTTGACGGGAGCTTGATCGGGTTTTTGTGTTTTTCCGGCGGCGAGCAGATAATCCTCCAATTCGATTCCACCGGCGCTGTTGGCGGCAAGCTTGGTGATGAGCTTCATACCGGGAGCACCGGGCTGAGCCTGCAATTCGAGCTTATGGAGCTGGACATAGCTGATACCGCAATCGGCGGCGAACTGTTTGGAGGAGCGGTCGCCTTTGGCTTTTTCAATTAGCATAGCAAAAATTTTCCGGTTAAAGGGTTCGCTTTTTTTCATGGAACAATCTCTCCCGACGATGCGGCATAGTTTTACAGATGGATTATACCACAGTTTTTGCATATTTGCAAGGTTTTTTGAGGATTTAATTTTGTCGGTGAGAAGTTGATGTCTTTGTACGCTGATTCGAGGTTTGGAAAACCTCGAAACTCCCGGCAGGGAGGGATTTTTTGTCATACTTTTTGTGCCTAACAAAAAGTATGTAAAAGTTTTCAAAGGATTTAATTTTGTTAGTGGGAAGTTGTTGTTTGGGTGGGCTGATTCGAGGTTTGCAG
>URCT01000164.1 GCA_900546385.1 uncultured Eubacteriales bacterium
CACTGGCAACTTTTTGCACGTCCGAGCAGAAAGTTTGTCCCTGCCGGGACGGCACGCTCCGCGTGCTGTTTCGCCGCCTTCGGTGGCATTGCCACCTCTTTCAAAAAACCATCGGACATTTTACCGTCCGATGGTTTTTTGCTTTTGAATGACAACTTTGTTGAAAATAAGACAGATTAGTACCAGTATAAAGGAACACGCCGATAATACCTGTTGACCGTATACCGGAATGCCGAAAAACGTGTTTCCGCCATCCTGTATCGCCGTCATGAGCCGCCCGGCAAGTAAGGACGCGCCAAACCCGACAAGCCCCGAAAGGCTGTTTTTGACGGCACTTGCCTGTACAAAGTATTCTTTCGGCACATAATTGTAGGAAATGTTCAAAAGATTCTGATTGGTTGCAGCCTGGCAGAGACTGTAAAAAGCGACATAAATCACCACAAACCATTTGGTAATCGTTCCCGGCGCGGAGAAAATATTGAAGCCGAAAGCAATGGCCGCGAAGATAAAGCCGAGCGAAATGCCTTTGGCATACGAATATTTGTCCGAAAAATGCCCAAGCGGCTTGGAAAAGGCAAAACGCGCAAGCGTGCCGACATTGTTGATGATCTGTGTAACCACAAGACCAAACAGCATCTTTTTGTACGTTCCCATGAAGCCGATCGAAAAATACATGGCAAATTTCCACAGACAGCATAACAGCACAACGTTGACATAACTCTTGTTTCCGAGCGTTTGGTGCACGGCGTCTTTGAGACTGCTTTGCGCGGCTTTTGCTTGCGTGCCGTCACTTGTCGGCGGCTGTATTAGCATGAGGCAGATAAAATCGCAGACGGCAAAAATCAAAACCGCTCCGGCTGAGAAAAGAAACCATCCGCCGGGATTATCCGCTTTCTGATAACAGCCGGAAATAAAGCCGAACGCGATGCTTAAAACAAGTCCGCCGAGAAGGGAAACCATTTCCTTAACAGAGGAAAACTCGGCACGCTCTTTGGGATTGACAAAGGAATTGCCCCAGTTGTAGATCATGGACGTGACAAAATAGTTCCCGAAATATGCGGCGAGAATGCAGACAATGGAGACCGGCACGCGAAGGCTTGCGGATATGGGTAAAAACGGGATGAAAAACAGCGAAAGGAACAATAGATTGCTTGCCGTGTGAAAAATGACGGCAAACCGTTTGGTGTTTTTGATTTTGCCGACAACAAACACTGTAAACAGCTCAAACAGAAAGGCAAGCGATATGAGCGACGAAACGATGCCGATCAGCGATTCGCTCATGCCGAGCTTTTCCAATAAGTATGCAAGGAACGAATCCGTCACAAGAAGCGTTACGAAATATTCAAAGCCGCATTCGCATAAGTAAGCAAACCGCGAACGCTTGCAGGCGGCACTGTCGTAGACCGTTTTCTTTTCCTCTACCATAGAAATTCAGACTCCGTTTCATTTTTTTACTGCTCTATTATACGCCATGCCGTTTGTTTCGTCAATCGGCAGAGAAACGAAATTTTTTCGTAACCGGCCTTTTTTCGACGAAACTTTTTCGTAAATTTTGCCGCACCTCTTGTTTTTGACCGAAAAATATGATAGTATATAGGCGTATTTCAGCGTTTATGCTGTGATGAGAGGTGTTCGGATGAATCTCGAAACGCTTGCAAAGCTTGCCGAAGTGTCGGTCGGCACGGTATCCAAGGCTTTTTCCGGCAGCAAGGAAATCAGTGAAGATACCAAAGACCGGATTTTTGCGCTTGCCAAGGAGCATGGCTGTTTTGACAAATACAATAAGAACCGCTTTGAAAAAAAGGTGGTGGCCGTGCTTTGTCCCGAAATCAAAAGCGAATACTATACGACCATCGCAACGCTTTTGGAGCGGCAGATCACGTCGCACGGCGGCATTATGTTACTTTCGACGACCGAGTTCTCGGAAGAACGCGAAATGACGCTGTTTTCGTATTATGCCTCGTATTGCAAGGCGGATGGCATCATTACCATCAACCAAAACGCGGCACTCGACAATACGTTTCATGTGCCGGCGGTGGCGATTTTGCCGACGGGAAATGCTGTTAAAAGCAAGAATATCGATTGCATTGTATCTGACAAGCCTGTTGCCATTGAACAGGCAATTGCCTATCTCAAAGGTCTCGGACACACGGAAATCGGCTTTGTCGGCGAGTATTTGACCATGGCAAAATTAGACAGCTTTAAGACAGCCCTTCGCAAATGCGGTCTCTCGGTGGAAGAACGGTTTGTCGGCATCAGTGAAAAACGCTTTGAAGAAGCCGGAACGGATATCATGGATGCGTGGCTTGCCGCCGGAAACGTACCGCATGCTGTGCTTGCGGCTTACGATTATATCGCCATCGGGCTTATCAAAAGCTTGCAGCGTGCCGGAAAACGTGTGCCGGACGACTGCTCATCGGCATGGATGATATTTCCGTGGTGCCGTATTTGGATGTGCCGTTAAGCAGCATTCATACACACACCGAAGAAGCCTGCCGCATGGCGGTGGAGATTTTGATGAAAAAAGCGCAAAACCAGTATTACAGCTCCCGGAAAGAAATCTTCGTTCCGTCGGAGTTTGTGGCGCGCGGTTCCTGCGCACCGTACAGACAGTGAGGCATACCATGAAACAAACAGCAATGCGCCTTTGCGGCGTCTTTTTGGCTCTGCTTTTCGGATGGATGACCGGCTTTGCCGCTCAGGCTTCCGTGAGCGACGCGGCACTGGAAAAGGAGATCGACACGGCTTCCGCCTATCTTCTCCAAACCGTGCCGCAGCCGGAGGTCGGCTCTGTCGGCGGCGAATGGTGCGTGCTGGGGTTGGCGCGCGCTTCTCGCGGCACCGAGAGCTATTTTGATGCCTACCGTGCGGCGGCACGGCGGACAGTAAGAGAAACCGGCGGCGTGCTGCACCGCGTCAAGTACACGGAATATGCGCGGATGGTGCTTGCGTTGACGGCTCTCGGCGAAGATCCGGCGGATTTTGCCGGGTTCAACGTACTTGCACCGTTAAGCGACACAAAAAAAGTCCTTTTTCAAGGCACAAGCGGTGCGGTTTGGGCACTTTTGGCCTTAGACAGCAACGCCTATGCCGCCGACGCTGCAAGAAACGTCTATTTGAAAGCCATTGCGGACGGTGTCGGCTCTGACGGCGGTTGGGCGCTTGTGCCGGGCGGCGCGTCGGATGCGGATTTGACGGCCATGGCTTTGACGGCTTTAGCGCCGTATGCCGCGGAAAAAGATGTGCAAACGTTATTGGACAACGGCCTTGCGTTTCTTTCCTCCATTCAAAATGCGGACGGCAGCTTTTCGACAAGCGGTCATGCCACGGCCGAAAGCACGGCACAGGTATTGGTAACGCTTTGCACATTAGGCATTTCCGAAACGGACAGCCGGTTTGTGAAAAACGGTACGACGGTTTTAGAGGCACTTTTGTCGTTTCAGCATCCCGACGGCGGCTTTCGGCACGAGCCGGACGACGCAGCGGCCAATGCCATGGCGACCGAGCAAGCTTTTTATGCGCTTGCCGCCGTGCGCCGCAGTCGAAGCGGAATGTGTGTGTTATGGGATTTACGTGACGCTGCGGAATACCGGCCGGCGATTGCCGGTGCCGGAAAAACGGCTGTCGGGCTTCCGGGAAAGCGTGAGCAGGTGAAGCCTTGTCGGGTGTTGCATCCGGGAAAGACCTTTTCGGATATTGTCGGCAGTCCGGCGCAGGCTTCGGTGGAAGCTTTAGCCGCGCGCGGCATCTTAAACGGTCGAAGCACGGATCTATTTGACCCGGAAGGTCTTGTGACGCGTGCCGAATTTTGTGCCATGGTGGTTCGTGCTTTGGGGTTAGAGCCGGTTTTTTCTGCTGTTTCGTTTGCCGATGTTTCGAAAGACGATTGGTTTTGCTCGGCGGTGCAGACGGCGTATGCCTACGGTATCATCAACGGTGTTTCCGAAGCGGCGTTTGCGCCGAACGATTCCATCACGCGCGAACAAGTATGCGTGATGCTTACGCGTGCGGCGCGTTTATGCGGTGCGGACACGGCGATGACGCCTG
>URCT01000165.1 GCA_900546385.1 uncultured Eubacteriales bacterium
TTGCAGCTCTTCACCTTGAATCCGAAGCCGGAAACATCGGTACGGTTGTCCATTCGACCGAAAACAATGAAGATGTCAGCGAAAAATACTTCGATACCGAAGCGCGTCTTTCCAGTGCGAAGCTACGCGAGGAACGCTTGCTTGACATATTAAGCAAAGCGGAAAGTCTTGACAATGTGCTGTTACTTGAATCCGAGCTTGCCAATGTTCGTTACGAAATCGAAAGCTTGTCCGGTTCACTTCGCCGTTACGATTCGCTCATCAGTTACTCGACCGTTAACATCGATATTGAAGAGGTCATGAAGCCCGTTACGGTACAGACTATGCCGAAAACCTTCGGCGAACGTCTTGCACAATCCGTATCCGGCGGTTTCCGCGACTTTGGCAACAACATGGAAAACTTTATTGTTTCCGTGTCGTATGATTTGCCGGGCATTCTCTTATGTATCGTTGTTTTGCTTATCTTGATTTTCGTTGTCAAGGCGGTTGTCAAAAAAATAAGGAAAAAACTCAAAGCGTCCGCTGTTCCTCCGACAGCAGCCGAACCGGCTTCCGATGCTTCTCGAGAGAACGATACCAACCATTAATTGTGTTTTCATTTCTATTCTTCCAAACGCAAAAGGCTCATGCGGGAATTTTCTGCATGAGCCTTTTGTTTGTGTATGAAATTACAAATATAGAATCGCGTCAGCCGTTTCGGTTTCCGCTTTGTCGTGTGTTACCCATAAAACCGTTTTGTTTTTGGTTTTTTCGCGAATGAATGCGATAACGGCCTTTTTGTTTTCCGCGTCCAAGCCGCTTGTCGGTTCATCCATCAGCATAAGCGGGCTGTCGCAAAGAAGCGCGCGCAAGATGGCAATGCGCCGTTTCATGCCGCCGCTGAGAGCGGATACCGGAGAATACAGCACATCCTTCTCCATACCGACACGTGCGAGCATTTCGCAAAGCGTATCGGCAGACGGTTTTGACCCGGTGCAGACCATGCGCAGATTGCGGTAAACCGTAAACGCTTCCGCAAGGCGGTTTTCCTGAAAGACCGCCGCGATTTTTCCGTTTGTGCCGTGCGGAACGCCGCTTATCGTGCCGGAATCCGGTGTTATGCGGCCGGCAATCAAGGATAACAGCGTCGTCTTTCCGCAGCCGGATTCACCCATGATGCACGTGAGCGCATTTTCACGGATTTCGGCGCAAAAATCGGTCAAGACAGCCTTGCCGTCGAACGCTTTGGAGAGATTTCGGATCACAATTGCCATCGGTTTCACATCCTTTTGAAAAGCGTAAACGCTTTATCGGCGAAAAGCAAGACAAGTTTTTCAAACAAAATGCTCAAAACAACGATCACAAATGTCCAAGCGAACAGGTCGGCTGTCAGAAAATACGCTTTGGAAAAATACAGCTGTTCGCCGACCGAACCGTGCGGAACGCCGATGAGTTCCGCCGCCACACCGGCTTTCCAACATAAGCCAAGCGAAACGCACAAGGCGGCACGGGTATACGGAAAGGCATTCGGCAGATAAATATAGAGGGCTTTGGCAATCGGTGAAAGCCCGAAGACCTCCGCCATTTCAAGCATTTTTTCGTCCCGTGCATCCATGCCGGCAAGTATACCGGTATACATCACCGGCAGCACCATGACAAATGCGATAAAGACCGAAAGGCTGTCCGAGCCGATCCAAATGAGTGCCAAAATCACAAACGACGCCACCGGCACGGATTTTACCGCCGCCATAAACGGATAGACGAGCGTTCGCACAATTTGAAATACGCCGGATAACACGGCAAGAAGCAGTGCCGAGAAAACCGCCATGAAAAAGCCGCCGAATATTCGCACCGCGGTATGCAGCACTGCATACCAGAAATCGGCTTTTTGCACCAAAGCCGCCAGCCGTCGCAGCACCTCGAGCGGCGACGGCAGCAGCAAATCATAACCGATAGCCATGGAGGCAATCTGCCAAACGGCAAGCCAAAAAACAAGCACGGCGGCAGATTTTGGCAAGCCGCCGCAGGTTTTGTTATTCATTCGGCTGTTCTTCGGTATAACCGTAGTAGAACGAATCCTCCGGGAGCTTTCCGCCGACCGCATCGCTGTTTTGCTTGTACAGCACGGCTAAATAGGCAGACAGCTTGTCCTTCATGGCGTTTCCGGAAAGGAACGTGATATTGCAGTACGGAATGGCTTTTTCAGCGACATCTGCCTTGAAAATGCCGCATTTTTCCACGAGCTGCGCCGCTTCGCTCACATTGTGATTGACGTAATCGACAGAGGCTTCGTAATCCTTCAAAAAGCTTTCCACAATGTCAGTATGCTCATCGACAAAGGCTTTTCGTGCGACGAGAACGCCGGTCACCAAGGTGTTTCCGGTTGCGCTCTCCCATTCTTTGTTGATGTCAAGCGCAATGCGGATGTTTTCATTGGCCATCATGGCCGTTGTGACAAACGGCTGCGGCAGCATGGCGACAGCATTGCTTTCCGAGGCAAGAGCCGCCACACATTCCGCGTGCTCTGACTTATACTCGACAAATACGTCTTGTCCGACGGTAAGTCCTGCCGTGGAAAGCATATAGTTTAACGCATATTCCGGCGTGCTTCCCTTGCCGCTGGCATAGATGGTTTTGCCTTTTAAGTCGGCGACCGACTGAACGGTATCGCCGTTCTCAACGATATACAGCACGCCGAGCGTGTTGATGTTCAAGGTCACGATTTCGCCCTTGGTGCGGTTATACAAAACCGATGCCAAATTGGCCGGAACGGCCGCCATATCAAGTTCGCCGTTAATTAACTTTGGTGTTACGGCATCGGCAGAAGCTTCGATGGCAAAATCGCACACATAATTTGCGGCGGCTTCACCGGAATTTTCTGGCTTCGGATCGTCAATCAGCTTGACAAGCCCGATGGCTGTCGGGCCTTTTAAGGCTGCGACGTTGACGATAAGCGGTTCGCTGTCCGTCGGCAGAGTTGGTTCGGTGTGATCGTCGGGCGTGACAACAGCGTCTGCGTTTTCACCGGCATTATCGGGAACATCGGGTTTCTCGGTTTTCGGTGCGCAGGCGCAGAATAACACGGCAAAGCATACAAGCAGCGTGATAAGGGAAAGTTTCTTTTTCATTTTTTATGTCTTCTTTCTTAAATAGATGGCTTTATAAATTATAATCTAAGGCAACAGAGTTTGCGGCATTTTTGTGCATATACGTTTTGACGACATCGCAATGGTATGGGTCTTGCTGATAGGCATCCAGCGCAGCGCGATCGTCTAACGTTACCTGCAAAATGACATCGTAGGAACGCGGCGAGCAAAGAAAATCCGTGCCGACTTCGATGGAGCGGATTTGCGGCACGTTTCCGTTCATGGACATAAGAATGTCCTTAGCCGCTTGTTTCTGTTCTTCCGAAGAATCGTTTAATTTGAAGCAGACAATGTGTTTTATCATGGTATTTTCCTCTTTTCGTTTAGTTTTGACTGCCCGGAATGATCAAATCGAAATCGACCACGCGCGCAAGGATGTAATTGGAAACATACATTCCTTCCGGCGTGAACGCATAGCCGTTCGAGGTTTGCTTTATATGACCGCTTTTGATGAACGGGAGCAGTTTTTCCAAATACATTTCTTCGAAATCCCGGCCGAATTTTTTTCGGAATGCCGTGCAATTGATACCGGCGGTCAGCCGAAAGCGTAACATCACATATTCCGCCACGCGCGAAGAATACGGAATGTCGATATATTCATCGACAAGCGGCGTGTCAACGCTCTTTTCCGGATCGAAGCAGTCCATATACAGCGGTAAATCTTTTTTTAAGGAGAACCGCTTTCCGCCGAAATAGGAATGCGCCGCCGGGCCAAAGCCGATATATTCGTCGCAGTTCCAGTATTTCAGATTGTGACGGCAGGAATAGCCGCGTTTGGCAAAGTTGGAGATCTCATATTGATGATACCCGGCTTGCTCCAAAAGGCCGACGGAGGTAAAATACATACTTCGTTCGGTCTCTTCATCCGGAAAGGCAAGCT
>URCT01000166.1 GCA_900546385.1 uncultured Eubacteriales bacterium
ATTTTCATGTCGGAATACTCCCTCTCATTTTCTTCGATACTATCCGCTTGATCGTTTTCATTTTCATAAGATGAAAAAAGCGCATACTACCCCATGAAAATTTTAGCATAAAACCGTCTGTTTGTCAACCGGCCGCCGTCAGAATCGGTAAATGTGCCAATTTGCAAAAGCTTTTTTTGGGCATTTTCACACGCTGTTTTTGCCGGACAAAGAAAAACGGCTTATCCGTCACGATTTGTGAGGATAGGCCGTTTCGCTGTTCTATTGAAAAAGGACGCGTCATGCGCTTTGTTTTTTATGTACCCGTTTCACAAGCGCATAGAAACACCACACCACGCATACCGCAGCGCACACGCCCATCAGGGTGAAGAAAACGGCGGTCCAGCCGTAGTTGTCGGCGATAACGCCGAGTCCATAGGAGCTGAGCGTGCTGCCGAGATAGCAAAAGCCGTTCAAAACACCGGCAAACAGTCCCGCATTGAGCTTTTCCCGCATGAACATCGGGAAAATGCTGGTAATCAAGCTGTTTAAGCTGGATGCCATGAAGCACATGATAATTAAACCGGCTAACATAAGGTACGGCTGTCTGTTATGCAGGGTGACAATGATGAGCCGCACCAAAACAAGCATGAGTCCGAAAAACAACGCGCAATGCGTGACATAATCCGGGATTTTCCGATGCACCGTCAAGGCAAACAGGTTGCCGAAAATCGCCACCGTCGGCAATAACAGCGCAAGCAGAATGGAAAGGGAATCGGACATGGCATATTCCTCTTTCAAAATGGACGGAACCCAGGTGGTAAGGCCATCTTTAATGAGGTTGACACCGACCGCACACAGGCATAAAATGCCGACCGAAGCAACGAGCAGCTTCTTTTCACGGCCGACAGCGTTCGCTTTCTGTGCCGTTTGAATGGAAGCCGCGGCCTGATGCTCGTCGTTCTTCCGGCTTTCATAGGCAAGGCGCACACATTTTTGATAGAGGAAAAGCCACACGAACGCCACCACAAGGTCACTCACGGCAGCCGTATAAAACGCAAGCTTGAACATTCCGAAATGGGCATATACAGCGGAAAGACCGTAGATGCCGATGGTTCCCGTCGCCACCGTCGTTCCCATAATCACGCTGGAGCGGCCCAAATCCTCTTGCGGCAGATTTTCCGAAAGCAGCCGCACGAGCGACGGCCACAGCACGGCAAGCACAAAGCCATTGAGAAGCCACAGCCATTGAATAAGGAAAAAATCCGTGCTGACAGCCACCGTAAAATTGATGGCGGCCGAGGTCACAAGACTGCCGAAAATCACATATTTCAACGGATATTTTTTGCAAAAGATTCCGTTAAACACCTGGCCGACGCCATAGGCAAAAAAGAAAAAGGTCGACGGGATGCCGGCCTGTGCCTTGGAAACGCCGTAAAAATCGATGATTTGCGTGATGTTGGCCGCATAATTCACTTTTCCGAAATAGGATACCGAATACAACAGCCAACACAAACATATCAAAAATCCTGCTTTGCTTTTCGACGCTTTCATGCTATAACACGCTCCTAAAAGTCACCGGCAGCCGACGCTGTCTGTCATCAAATGTTCATATTATAGCACAAAAACGGCCGGTTGTCAAGTGTCAAACAAGACCTGTTTTTCCGAAAAACGTTCCGATGGACTGTTGACAACCGCCAAAAAATATGATACAATTCTTTCACAAATAATTTCTTTACAAAGGGAGCCTTTTGGATGACATACAACTTTTCTCCGTTAGAGGAGCTCATGCAGGATTTCACCGAGCATCGTGAAATTCCGGGAGCCGACATCATCGTCGCGCTCGACGGCAAACCGATTTATCGGTATTTCACCGGCTATGCCGACCGTGAAGCCGGCCGCAGGATCGATGAGAACACGCAGTATTTTCTGTTTTCCGCCTCTAAGCCCATCACCTGCGCTTCGGCACTCCGTTTGGTCGAACAGGGAAAGCTTGATTTACAGGCGCCGCTTGCCGACTATATGCCGGAATTTGCGCATCTCACCGTTGAGGACGGCGTCCATCCGCCGCATGAGGCCAAAAACCCGATTCTGGTACGGGATTTATTCTGCATGACAAACGGCTATTCGTATGAATACGCGTTCGGTGAACATAAAATCAGCGAGATGCAGGGACAGCCCTGTGAAACCGTGCCGACCGTCAAGCAGCTGGCCAAGCTGCCACTGCGCTTTGAACCGCACACCAAGTTTGCTTACGGACTCGGGCACGATATGTTAGCCGCGCTCGTCGAAGTTGTATCCGGCAAGAAGTTCCGCGACTATGTCAAAGAAGTCGTTTTTGATCCGCTCGGCATGACGCGTTCCCATATGCACGCCACGCCGGACGACCGAAACGGACATCTTGCCGCCATTTATCAGATGCAGGACGGAAAGACAAGCCGCTGTGCCGAGCAAGACAATCCGCACATTTATGGCGAAGAGTACGACAGCGGCGGAGCCGGGATCATTTCCTGTCCGGCCGATTATGTCAAATTTGCCATGACCATGACAGGTCGCGGCACAAGCCCGGACGGATACCGGCTTCTGAAGCCGGAAACGGTTGACCTTATGCGCACGCCGCAGTTAAGCGCGGATGAGCTTGCCGCTTTCACCGCCTGCAATCTGCCCGGCTACAGCTACGGGCTTGGTGTTCGCACGCACATTGATCCTGCCAAAAGCGGGCGGTTATCGCCGATCGGCGAATTCGGCTGGGACGGAGCGCTCGGTGCATTTATTTCGTTTGACCCGGAAAACAAGATTTCCATTGTTTATATGCAATCGGTCTACTCTACGCCGCATCCCATCAACCACAAGGACATTCTGAACACGGTTTACAGGTGTCTTGGATTTTAACAAAGAGGGCGCACGCAAAGGCAAAGCGTGCGCCCTGCTTGCTTTTTGTCAAAAAAGCAAGTAAAAAGGGATTTTAGGTGGTTGGTGCGAATTTGTTGTTTGGGTGAGCTGATTCGAGGTTTGCAGAACCTCGAATCTCCCTGCGAGGGAGTACGGGTTGTTACTTTTTGCGTCGTGCAAAAAGTAACCAAAAAGCACACGGAGTGTGCCGTCCCGGCAGGGACACTGCCGCGAAGCGGCAAAAGGATTTAATTTTGTTAGTGGGAAGTTATTGTTTGGGTGCGCTGATTCGAGGTTTGCAGAACCTCGAAGCTCCCATTTGAAAAGGATTTAATTAGGTTTGTGCAAATTGGCTGTTTATGTGCGCTGAATCGAGGTTTGCAGAACCTCGAAGCTCCTTTTGGGAAAGGTTTTAATTTTGTTAGTGGGAAGTTGTTGTTTGGGTGGGCTGATTCGAGGTTTGCAGAACCTCGATGTTCTCTGCAAAGGAACGGATTGTCACTTTTTGCGTCGTGCAAAAAGTAACATAAAAAGCACGCGGGACTCCGTCCTGCGACCTCGATTCAAATCTCCGCTCGATACGAGATTTCGGCTGAAATGACCGGCCATCATCAAGTAACCGGCCGCACCGGAAAGCGCAACCTTCCCGGGTATCGCCGGTGAGGATTTGAATCGGTGCGAAAGGGTTACCTTTGTGCTAACGCAAGACTGCAAAGTTTCGAAAAAGGGATGTTTTGCTGCAAGCTCACAGTGGCAAGCGGTATTTGAAAAGGGCGATTGCACGTTAGTTTGGGTGTGGTGCGAGGTTGAAATTTTGTTGCGCTCAGAAAAAGCTTTTCTTTATCGAAGGTTTTGCATGAACAGAAAAAGCCGCCTTTTCCGCAAAACAAAAACGTTTCTTTTACAGAAAATTTGCCTAAACGCTCTCAAAAGCGACACTCTTCAGCAAACCAAACGCTTTTCATTTACACAAGCCTTTCCTTATTGCCCATTCAGAAAAAACCTTTTCCGCCCTCCATCTCCCACTTGCACCCAGCCATAACCTACTGTCCGCAAAGAACACGGCC
>URCT01000167.1 GCA_900546385.1 uncultured Eubacteriales bacterium
CGCATCGCGCTGCCGGAAAACCGTTTGCAGAAAACGCTTGTTGATGCGAACTACGACGATGCCTACTACTTAGTCAACCAAACGACGGTTTGGGGCTTGACCGGTACAGCCACGCAATATGACACGCCGTGGCAGTTAGACGACCGCAATGCTGCCGGTCTGATTGTCAACTCCGGCGGCGGCATCAACGACCTTTACAAGGACGGCAAGGTCGAGGTTTGGCGTGATCTTGACGATGCAAGCCGCGGTCTTGTCGGTTGGGATTTCTACGGCAAGGTTGCCAGCATCGAAGACGGCGTTTACTTTAAGTTGACCGACGACGATCAAAACGAAGTTGTTGCTCTCACCACCAAAGACGGCAAATTTTACTTTGGCGGACAAGACACCGGCGTTAAAACGCAGAACGGCACGCTGTATTTCACCGTGAAGCTGGATTTGGATGCCGCCAAAGCCGTTTTGTACATAAACGGAACGAGAATCGGCGAATTTGACGCTAAAAAGCACACCGTTTCGCGTGTTTACATCGGCTCGGGCGAAGAAACCATCGGCTCGATTTCGGTCGAACGCTGCGACATTTACAAAGACTACCTTGTCAACGACATTTTCCTTGTTCCGGAAGACGGCGCACTTGCCGAATGGGAAGTAACCGGTTCGGGCAAAGTCGTGAAAAAAGGCGGTGAGACCGGCTCGACCGATCTCAACAGCGCACAGCTTGAAAAAGACAGTGTTGCCAAAATGAGCTTCAAGCCGGTTTCCGGTTCGGTTGTTTATGAAGCGTATATGCTCTTCCCGACCGCAGACGACACCGGTTACATCTCCTTAAACAGCGGCGACACCTCGGTTGCCAAGCTTTCGCTCGACGCAAACGGCGTTTACGCGCCCGATGGCACCAAGCTGCGTCATCACACCAACAACATCTGGCAGACCCTTCGTATTGAAGCCGACACCGTAAACGGCACGGTTCTCTACAAGGTCAACGGCAAGAAAGTCGGCGAATTCGCCCTCTCGGCCGCTCTGCCGACGGTAGACAACATCACGATCGGTGCGACCGGCGGCACGGTGTATTTCGACGATGCCAAGGTCTTTATGACGCACGACCACGACGACTACTGCCCGGTTCCCGTGCCGGTAAATGACGACGGCTACGACGTATGGATGAACATCTGCTCGCTGTGGCACGAAGGTTCTCACTTCGGCTGGGGTGCGTTAAGTGCCTTCTCCGACATCGAACCGGCTCTCGGTTACTACGATGAGGGTAATCCCGAAACGGCTGATTGGGAGATCAAATATCTTCTTGAACACGGCGTTGATTTTCAGGCATTCTGCGTGTTCTTTACCAAAAAGAACGGTTCTGTCTGCCTTAACAACGACGGCTATCCGCACCTTTACGAAGGCTACATGAATGCGAAGTATTCGGATATGTCAAAATTCTGCGCCATCATCGAGGCGGCGAACGCTTATTCCGCAACAAGCCTTGACGAATGGAAAACGCAGTTTGTTCCGTATATCATCGAAAACCTTATCAAAGACCCGCGCTATCTTGTCGTAGACAACAAGCCGGTCATTATGGTATTCGGTGCCGGCAGTATCAAGAGCAGAGCCGGCGGAACGGAAAACGCAAGAGCCATGTTCGACTACCTGGAAGAAGAACTTGTAAAGCTCGGTTATGACGGCGCGGTATATCTCGGTGCAGTCGTTTCGGCCAGCGGCACCGATGAATTCGCAGAGCTTGGCTATGACGGAAGCTTTGCCTATAACTGGGGTACTACCGGAAACAGACTTACGGTAAACAAGGATTATAATACCAGCTACGCGCAAAAGAGCGGCGTATATCATGTCCCGACTGTATCGGTCGGCTTCAATAATATCGGGTGGGGCGGCACACGCAACCCGATCATGACGGTTGCGGATTATAAGGCGGCAAATGCCTGGGTTCGTGACGAATATCTTACAAAGTATCCGACCGAAGAGTGGCAGAAAAAACTTGTCATGCTCTCCACCTGGAACGAATACGGCGAGGGGACCTACATCATGCCGACCGATAACGAACAGGGCTTCGGCTATTTGGATGCACTCCGCGAGGTATATACGAAGGAAACCTCATCCGAATCCGTCGATACCGTTCCGACTGCGGCACAAAAGGACCGCATCACGCACCTTTATCCGCAGTATCGCAGACTGCTTCGCCGAAACGGTGACGGGGACGCGACGGCGTCGCTTTCCGAAGAAGAATACATGACGGCGCTGAAGCTCGATTTTTCGCAGCTTTCGGACGATCAGTACGGATATGCCAATTCGAAAGTCCTGTACAAGGATCAGAACGGCATAACTTTAACGGCGGAAAACCGAGACCCGATTGTTGAACTTAAAAACAGTTCTTTTGGCAATATAAACCTTGCCGACATAGCGGCAATGAAAATTACGGCAAGCATTCCGTCCGGCGATATTTTCCAGGTCTACTTCGCAACATCGGAAGAAACCGGCTTGTCGGAGGACAAGAGCTTTTCCACAAAAATGAATTCCGGCGAGATAGAGACTATTATCATCGACACGACGAAAAACAGTAAGTGGACGGGAACGCTTACCGAGCTTCGCCTTGACCCCGGTTCTACGAAGGGTTCAACCATAAAAATCTGCTCGGTGGAGCTTCTTTCGCTCAAGGATACTTCAAAACCCGTTATACGCGATGGCACTAAGAAGGTCTATATCAACGGTGTCGAGACGGATATGAACCTGACAAGCGAATTCACTTCTGACGGCGAATTGCTTGTACCGTTCGATCCTGAAATCGGCATGGATTTCCGCTTAAACATTTTCCACGAATGGTTCAAGAAAACTGGCGTTCTGAAGCTGAACTTCAAGAAACATACCGTCATTTTCACGGTGGGCAAGGATACGTATACTGTGGACGGCCACGAGCAAAAGCTGCCGTATGTCATAAAGACCTCCGACGGCTTGCCGATGATTCCGTTAAAACGGCTGTGCGAGGCTGTCGGATATGAGTATTCCGAAAACGAAGTCGGAGACGCGGTCGTCGTAACACCGGAAAAGAAGTACTATGACGATCTCGAAGCGTCGCGCATTCCCGGACAGTGGGAATTCAACACTTCCGGTGATACCGAGGGCTGGTCGAGTGAATTCATGAACCTTATGGTTGACGACGGTTATATGTCCTGCGATTCTCTTACACAAAGCGGCGACCCGACGATTCCTTATAAAAAGGACATTTCGCTTTTGGCGAAGAAGTATTCCGCCTTTGAAATCCGTGTGCGCTACAAATATACCAATCCGGAAACACGGTGGTTTACCATGTATTTCACAACGGATAAATCTAAGGGTCTTAACGAGGATAAAACGATAAAGTCGATGCTGAAATCCCATGACAGCGAAGGCGAGTGGGAAACCTATACCGTTGACTTAAAGAATAACGAGTTTTGGAAAGACACGATTACCGGATTCCGCTTTGACCCGTTTGATGCATACGGCTATATGGATATAGATTACATACGCTTTATCGTTGACCCGGATTATGATGAAGAAGCCGAAGCCAAGCTTGCGGCCGCAGAGGAAGAAGCAAAACTTGCTGCGGAAGAAGCCGAAAGAAAGCTCGGTACACACATCAAAAACGGCGATGCAGAGGGCGATGTTATCGGATTCACCTCGGAAACCGGCGATGCTTCTATCGTGACTGACCCGAAAGACGGCAAGGGCGTTGGCTTCTATCTCGATAATGTCGTTATAACCGAAGAATAATTCTTAACTGCGATTTGCAGCCAAACCGGAACATTTGAATGTTTCCGGTTTGGCCAGTAAATAAAAAATTCTAAAAGGAGTATCACCATGAAAAAGCAAAAGAAACCCGTACCACCGGCAGAAGCCGAG
>URCT01000168.1 GCA_900546385.1 uncultured Eubacteriales bacterium
GGACGGAGTCCCGTGTGCTTTTTGGTTACTTTTTGCACAACGCAAAAAGTGACAATCCGTTCCCTTGCAGGGAGCTTCGAGGTTCCACAAACCTCGAATCAGCGCACCCAAACAACAACTTCCCACTAACAAAATTAAATCCTTTTGCCGCCTTTGACCCTTTTCGCTTCGCAGAAAGGGTTGTCCCTGTCGGGGCAGCACACTCCGTGTGCTTTTTTCCGCCTTACGGCGGTGTTCCCTATCGGGAACTTCCGAGGTTCTGCAAACCTCGAATCAGCTCGCCATAGTGGCGGCTTCGCACACAATCATATATATAAATAACGCATTTCAATGCGGAAAGGATACCTCCTATGAATGAAAAATTAGCCGCCGCGCGGTTCTTACAGCCGTCGCTCGCTCCGGCAAGCGTTGCCGAAATCTGCGAGATGCTTGAATACCCGGCCGACCGCAAGCTCGGCGACGTGGCACTTCCCTGCTTCAAGCTCAGCAAAACGCTGCGCAAAGCACCGCAGAAAATCGCCGAAGATTTATGCACGGCCGTCAAAGAACAGCCCGAAAGCGCGGAAATCTTTGAGAAGATTGAAAATGTAAACGGATACTTGAATTTCTATGTTTCCGATAAAGCCGTGCTTGAAGACCTTCGTGCCATGGATAAGGAAAATTTTGGTTCAAGTGAGATCGGCAAGGGCAAGACCGTCGTTATCGACTATTCCTCGCCGAACATTGCAAAACCGTTTCATATCGGCCACCTGCGCTCGACTGTCATCGGACAGTCTATCAAAAACATCCACCGCTTCTGCGGCTACAATTGCGTGGGCGTCAACCACCTCGGCGATTGGGGCACACAGTTTGGCAAGCTGATTGTCGCGTACAAAAAGTGGGGCAACCGCGAAGAGATCGAAACGCGCGGCATTAAGGCACTGACCGAAATCTACGTAAAATTCCATGAAGAAGCCGAAAAAGATCCGGCTCTCGAAGAAGAAGCCCGCGAAGCTTTTTCCAAGATGGAAAAAGGCGATGAAGAATGCATTTCGCTTTGGAAATGGTTTGTGGATATCAGCATTGCCGAGTTCAAAAAGGTCTATAACCTCATCGGCGCGGATTTCGAATCGTGGAACGGCGAAAGCTTCTATTTTGACAAAACCGAAAGCGTTGTGGACGCGCTCAAAGAGAAGAAGCTTCTCAAATTCGACGGTGGCGCGTACATCGTTCCGCTCGACGAATACGGTATGCCGCCCTGCTTAATTCTCAAATCGGACGGTTCGACCATTTATGCCACGCGCGATATTGCGGCAGCATTCTACCGCAAAAAGACGTATGATTTCGACAAGTGCATTTATGTCACCTCCGCCGGTCAGAGCTTGCATTTTGCACAGTTCTTCAAGGTCATTGAGCTAATGGGCGAAAAGTGGGCAAAGGATCTGGTTCACGTTCCGTTCGGCACGGTCAGCATCGGCGGTGAGAAGCTGGCGACCCGTACCGGCAACGTCATTTTGCTTGAAGATCTGTTCCGTGAGGCCACCGAAAAGACGCTGGCTGTCATCAACGAAAAGAATCCGACGCTCGAAAACAAAGAAGAAGTCGCCAGTGCGGTCGGTGTGGGCGCGGTCATTTTCCACGACCTTTCCAACGGCCGTATCAAGGATATCAACTTTATTTGGGACGAGGTATTGAACTTCGACGGCAATACCGGCCCGTATGTGCAATATACCTATGCGCGCTGCTCGGGTATTTTGGAAAAAGCCGGCGATTTTGCCGCGGCCGACTGGGTTCTCACAAGCGACGCGGAACGCGCCATCATCAAGACGCTCGGTCTGTTCCCGGAAAAGGTCGACCAGGCGCGGCGTGAGCTGGAACCGTCGGTCATTTCGCGCTATCTGCTCGAGGTCTGCGCCGAGTTCAACCGTTTCTATCACGACTGCCCGGTACTCAAAGCCGACGATGAAAGCGTCCGTGCAACCAGACTCGGCATTGTGAAAGCAACCGCCAACGTGCTTTGCAACGGCTTGCACCTCATCGGCTTAAAGACGCCGAAAAACATCTAACCAGCCGGGAGGAAACGAACATGGATTACAATCCGTATGAAGTTTGGAAAGGCAAGCATATTTGCTTTTTGGGCGATTCCATTACCGATGCGGTCACCGTAAACGTCGGTGAACGGTACTTTGAGCTGCTTGCCGAAAAGGTCGGCTTTATTCCGCACGGCTACGGTGTCAACGGTGCTCAATATCACAATCTGCTTTCCCAGGCCGAACGCATGCACGAAGAGCTTGGCGACACGGTGGATGCGATTTTTCTGTTCGCCGGAACCAACGACTACAATGCCGCAAAGCCGCTCGGCGAATGGTACACCCTCACGCCGGAATATGTGACGGTGCACAGAAACGCCGCGACCGGTGAGCCGTCCTTGCAGGATAATCGCCTGCGCCGCGATTTTATCTTTGACGATACGACCTTCAAGGGCAGTATCAACAAGGTTTTATCGTTTTTGAAGACGCACTATGCCGACAAGACCATCGTGTTAATGTCGCCGCTTCATCGCGCCTATGCCGACTTTGGCTGCGAAAATATTCAATATAATGAGCTGTATCCCAATGCACGCGGCTTATATTTGGACGATTATTTGAAGGTCGTCCGCGAAGCCGCCAATGTTTGGGCAACCGAATTCATCGATATGAATGCCGTAAGCGGACTGTTTCCGCTTTACGACAAGAGCGCGTCGCTGTATTTTGCAAACGACAAATTCGACCGGCTTCATCCGGGCAAGCGCGGACATAGCCGCATGGCCGAGGTATTATATCGCAAGCTGCCGACCATTGCTTTATTTTAAGAATCTAATTACAAGGAGAAATACATATGTCAGGACATTCCAAATGGAAGAACATCATGCACAAGAAGGAAAAGACCGACCTTCAGCGCGCCAAGGTCTTTACCAAAATCGGCAAGGAAATCGCTATGGCGGTTCGCGACGGCGGTCCGGATCCGGTTTCCAACGGCAAGTTACGCGACCTGATTGCCAAGGCTAAGGCCAACAACGTACCGAACGACAACATCGAGCGCACCATCAAGAAGGCTTCGGGCGCAGACGGCAACGTCAACTATGAAGTGATTATGTATGAGGGCTACGGTCCGAGCGGCGTTGCGGTGATTGTGGAAACCACCACCGACAACCGCAACCGTACCGGTGCGGATATGCGTCACTATTTTGACAAATACGGCGGAAACCTCGGACAGACGGGCTGTGTGTCCTATATGTTTGAGGACAAGGGTGTAATCGTCATCGACGCGGAGGACATCGACGAAGAGAAGATCATGGAGGACGCGCTGGAAGCCGGTGCAGAGGACATTTCGAACGAAGGCGATGTATTTGAAATCACCACCGCGCCGAACGATCTTTCGGCGGTGACGGAGGCGTTGACGGAAAAGGGCTACAAGTTCATTTCCTGCGAACAGAGCAAGATTCCGGCCAACTATGTAACGCTTTCGGGCGAGGATGACCTCAAAAACATGAACAAGCTGATTGAAATGTTGGAAGAAAACGACGATGTCACCAACTTCTGGCACAACTGGGAAGTCTGAACGAAGTCTATTTGAAAAGCCGCGCGGAATTCTATTCCGTGCGGCTTTTTTGCGGCTTCGCCGTCGAGAGTGCCGCCAAGGGCGGCGAAAAAAGCACACGAAGTGTGCCGTCCCGGCAGGGACAAACTTTCCATGAATATGGAAAGTTCAAAAGGCGGCTTTGCCGCCGAGAAATGCCGCGAAGCGCAAAGCTTTGTTGCAGCAGCAACAAGGATAGTGCCGCCAAGGGCGGCGAA
>URCT01000169.1 GCA_900546385.1 uncultured Eubacteriales bacterium
AGCCGGGCCACGGCTGATTCCATTCCATATCCAAAACAATATAGTTCATAAGCGACCTCGAAAAAAAGATATTATAATGATACCACATTTTACGGCGACAGTCAAGACAAAAATCAAACGGCAAAGAATGGTTCTCTGCCGTTTGAAGGGATTGTTAAAAATAGAGATCCGCACCAGGAATGCCTTTTTCGTGGAGAAAATCCGTCATTTGATAGAGCCGCGCCGCCGGATACTCTTCCTTGCGGTGGCAATCCGAACCGACAGCAATATGCAAGCCCGATTCCAACACGATTTTCTGCTTCTGTTCATCCGCCATAAAATCATCGACGTATGTGTGCTTTTGAAAACGGTGGATGCTGTCATAGGCCATGTTCATTTCCCAGAAGATGCCGGCTTGGGCAAGCTGTGTAAAGAACTCCCGTGCGTCAAGTCCGCGTTCGGCACAGTACGCAAACAGATCCGTATGAGCAATGCCGCAGCGAATCTTCAACTTTTTGCAGAAGCCGATCGGGTCGTCATAAGCAAGGCTGCCTTTGTTTCCGATATGCTCGATGAGTGCATAATCGCATTCGGCGATTTCGTCCGGGTTCGAAATATCAAACAGTTTCGGGTCGGACGGGATCTCAATGCCGCACAACACCTTGATTCGGTCACTGTACTTGGGTGCAAGCTCACGGATCTTTTTGATATAGGCGGCCTTTCGTTCACCGATTCCGTAGCTGTGGTCGGTAATACCGAGAAGCCGCACGCCGTATTCGATGGCCGTGGAAATGACCTTTTCCGGCCGATCGATTCCGCAGGCGGAAAACAGCGTATGCGTGTGCAGATCAGCGACCTTTCGCTTACTTTCCTTTTCGATCATCCGCACCGACGGAACATAGGCACCGTGGCCGCGAATCTCGAAAATGACCGGTGCTTTGGCAAGCGCTCCGGTACTCCAACACCGGAAGAAGGAAGCAAGCGAAATCAGTTCGCCGTACACCTCGGTAAACGGCGCATGGTTGGCAAGGCCGTTTTCGGCGCGAAGCACTTGATGAATATGATAGCCGACGGCAAAGCGGCCAGTTTCGGCATACCATGTGCCGAGCGGATATTTTTCGTGAAACGGCGGATTATTCCGGGCGTGTCCGATATCTAAGTTCAAACCGATGACGCGCGTACATCTCTCCTGCAGGCGTTTCATAAAGAATACGCATTCCTCCGGGAGATAGCCGAACCGCCGATTGAAATCCGGGCGTTCTCGGGCAGTCATGTGCATATTCTCCACACCGACCACACATTTATTCGGAAGCATGGCAAAGCGTCGCGAGAGAAAATCGAGAATCTGCTCCATGGCATCGCTGTTCTTGCGAACGGTTTCGAAAGAAGTTTGCGGCACGTGCAAGGTAACGCGGTCAGCGCCTAAATATAAAGCGGTTTCGACAAATCTGTCCCATTTTTCGGTATCCGCCGTCAAGCCGCCCGAAAAGCCGACCTCGGGTGCGTGAAGCGACAAATTTACGCCGCCGTTTTTCCGCCAAGCCGAAATGTGCGAAAGCAGCTCCTCTTTGGGAACCTCTAAGCAATTGGGACGCAATTCGATACAGCGCAAGCCGTTTTGTGCGGCAAAATCCACGTCTTCAATGGGATCAAAGCAGGAAATGCCGATATATTTCGGAAGATCCGAAGGCATCGGGCAGAAATAATAGGCTTTTTCAAGCGAGCGTGTTTCGGTATCAAAATAGGTAATGCACGGGTTTTCGCCGACAGATTTGTCCGGATCAAGCGTCGGCAAAGAATAATCGTTGCCGGAAACGCCGCTTTTATGGAGATGCCCGAAAAACAAAAGTGTATCCGGGTGGCTGTTGCGCCACGTTTTGAACCGAGCGCGTTCATCTTCGGCAAGGCTGCCCACAGGATGGTGCATGACGACGATATCGCCTTTTCCGGCTTTTTCGATGCGTTCATAGGAGGCGTCGTCAATGCGGCCGGAGGCATCGTTCACGACAAAAACGGTGAATGTTTCAAAGGATTTTACCGGCGGTGTGAGAAGCGTTTGCAGGATCGGAATATTCTTCTCGGTGCGGTAATCGGAATTGCCCAAAAGTGTCATATACGGGATTCCGAGCGATTCCATTTTTTTTGCAAAGCGTTTGGCGGCAAAAACATTGCCGTCTGAGGTTATATCACCGGCACATACCACAAGCTCCGGCTGTTTGCGCCGGATATCGGCAAGCGCATAGTCGAACGCTTCGTACTGTACGGCTGTTTTGTTATAGCCCAAATGCAAATCGCATAAAAAGCAAATTTTCATGATGTTCCTCCGAAATTCGGAAATTTGAGTGCTGTCAGTTTTACAAGCTTACGGGTGTTCGCGGTTTTCGCGATATGCCGTCATAATTTCCTTAAAAATCTCCCCATTGGACGGCGGTGTCCAGGTAATGGCATTGGCACCGGCATGGATGGTTTCGAGAATGCTCTCATCGGTCGGTCCTCCGGTGGCGATAACGGGGATTTTCGGATACAGCTTTTTGATTTTTCGCACGACCTCCGGCGTTGCGGAAGCCGCGGAAACGTTTAAGATGGAAGCTCCGGCTTCAATGCGCGCACGGATATCTTCATCTTCCCGTACAACGGTAACAATGGTGGGAATGTCGATGGTTGCGGTCACTTCGCTCAAAACCGTGTTGAGGGTCGGTGCGTTGACCACAACGCCGGTCGCACCCTGCATTTCGGCAAACATGGCAAGGTTTACTACGCGCTGTCCGCCGGTAAGGCCGCCGCCGACTCCGGCAAACACGGGAATATCTGCCGCCATTAGCAAGGCCTGCGTGATCACCGGCTGCGGCGTGAACGGATAAACCGCAATAATGGCATCGGCATTGACATTTTTGATGATACACAAATCCGTCGAAAACACAAGTGATTTAATGCGTTTGCCGAAAACCACGATACCGCTGCATTTTCGGATCACTTCCGGAACACGGAGCTGGAATTTACGCAAGTTTCCGTCGATCGGCGACGGCAATTGCTTTGACATAAAACTCCTCCCCACTTTTTTGATTCATTATAGGGCAGAATAGACAAAAATTAAACCGCATTTGGTCGAACTATTTTTTAATTTACTGTAAAAACAGGCAGTTATCCCAAAAGTTTTCATTTTTTGCCATTTTACTTAACAATTATATATGAAAAGAACCGGAACCGCTCGGTACTTCGGTTCCGGTTCTTCTTGGCACGCTGTGCGCGCTTGCTTATATGACCTTGCGTGCTTTCGGACGCACACGGCGCACGACCGCGTCCACCGGGATCTTTTCTTCCAACAGTTCCGCCGCACACCGCATATACGGCTCACTCATAAACCGCCGCACCATACAGTCGTCAAAAAGCGCGTTTGCCGCCGCCATAAGGCTCATGCCGACGTGGTGCGCCATATAGCTTTTGACCACGCGTTCCCGGCCGTTTTCGGTTCGTTCCAGCGTAAAATCCACCGCCTCGTAAAAGCCGTATTCTCCGTACACACCGCCGTTTTTTAGGTGCGCCAAATTCTCAAGCGGCAGCGCGGTGTTCATGGTTAACATCAAAAACGCCGCATAGGGTGCTATCACGAGATCTTTGTCCAAACCGCGTTTATAACCGAGCATCGGAATTCCAAAGGCACGGTAGCCGTAATTTTGATCACCGTCAAACACATAGCAGCCGCTTTCGGAAATGCCCCAC
>URCT01000170.1 GCA_900546385.1 uncultured Eubacteriales bacterium
TCCGACGCACAAAAACTTGCCACCGGCAACTTTTTGCACGTCCGAGCAGCATTTTTCTGTTGCTGCCGCAACAGACTTCAGCCGCCAAATAAATGCGTCACCAAAAAACAGGCCGCAAGGCCGAATACCGTCGGTAAAACCGCCGCAAACACCGTCCACTTCAAGCTTCCGGTCTCCTTCTTGACGGTCATTAGGGTCGTCGCACACGGAAAATGCAGCAGCGAAAATAAAATCACGCACACCGCCGTCACGGCCGTCCAGCCGTTTGCCGTCAATACACCCTGCAAGGCACGGTTATCCATCGATACAAGACTCCCGTTTGCCATATAAGCCATCACCATCACCGGCAGAACAATCTCATTGGCCGGAAGTGCCAATAGAAAGGCCATAAGTATCACGCCGTCAAGCCCGAAAAACCGCGCAAACGGATCCAAAAAGCCCGTACAGTGCGCAAGCAGCGTACTGCCGCCAACCGTTACATTCGCAAGAACCCAAATAAGCACCCCGGCCGGTGCCGCCGCAAGCACCGCACGGCCAAGTACAAACAGCGTCCGATCCAAAAAGCTCCGCACCGCCACCTGCCGCACATTCGGCATCCGATACGGCGGCAATTCTAATGTAAACGCACTCGGTTTTCCTTTCAGAACGGTTCTGCCCAAAAGGAAGGATGCAAGCAATGTACAGCCGATGCCGAGCACGATAAAGGCGGCAAGCAGAAAGGCCGCTTTGACCGAACCGCTCCCGACCGCCAAAAACAGTGAGATCAGCGTCACAAATAGCGGAAACCGCCCGTTGCACGGCACAAAGCTGTTTGTCAGAATGGCTACTAACCGTTCGCGCGGCGAATCAATGATGCGGCAGCCAACCACACCGGCTGCGTTGCAGCCAAAACCCATGCACATGGTTAACGCCTGTTTACCACACGCATGACAAGCAGCAAACAGCCGGTCAAGATTAAACGCGATCCGCGGCAAAAAGCCGATGTCCTCAAGCAGTGTAAATAACGGAAAGAAAATCGCCATCGGCGGCAGCATGACCGATACCACCCAAGCAACCACCCGGTAAACACCGAAAATGAGCAATTCGCAAAGCCTCCGCGGCAGATGTAAAGCGCAAAGGCCTTCAAACAGCGGCGTTTCGGCGGAAAACAGTATACGCGACAAAAACGCCGACGGCAGGTTCGCGCCCTCCATGGTCAACCAAAAAATGCCCATCAAAAACAAAAACATGAGCGGAAAAGCCGTCCACCGGCCGCACAAAAGTGCATCGATACGGCGATCTGTGCCGCCATACGCGTTTCCTGCGGCAAGCGTGGCTTTTTCGGCAAGCGCTTTTCCGGTGTTTTGCAGACTTTCGGCCACCGCGTCGCAGATTTTTTCGCAATCATAGCCTGCGGCAAGCAAGGCGGCACGTGCTTGTTCCCAAACGGCGGTGACGGCCGGATTTTCGAGAAGCGCCGCTTCAAAGTGCGTTTCGAGTGCTTTTATCATTTCCGTATCGCCGCAAAGCAGCTTTTCGGCGGCAAAACGTGCCGGAAGTGCCGGATTTGTATCGGCGATGACGGCGGTCAGCTTTTGCACAGCCGTTTCGACCGGTTCCGGAAAGACGGCGCGGCAAACGGCGTCTGCGGCGTCTGCGGCAGGCGTTTCGCACAAATGCGCCGCCGCACGCATGAGTTCCTCCAAGCCGCGTCCGTGTTTGGCGGCACATGGGATTACCGCAAGTCCCAGCTCCGCAGAAAGCATTTCGAGGTCATACCGCACGCCTTTCTTTTCTGCCTGATCGAGCAAATTGACGCAGACGATGACGTTTGGCGTGAATGCCGCTATCTGCAAAACAAGCGACAGATTCCGTCCTAGGCACAGCGCGTCGCACACCACAATCACGCCTTCCGCGCCGCCGAAGCAGATAAAATCCCGTGCGACCTCTTCTTCCGCCGAACGCGCACACAAGGAATATGTTCCCGGCACGTCGGCAAGCAGATAGGTTTTGTCCTCAAAATCCACGCGGCCGACGGCGGTAGAAACGGTTTTGCCCGTCCAGTTTCCGGTATGCTGGTTTAATCCCGTTAACGCGTTGAAAACCGTGCTTTTTCCCACATTCGGGCTTCCGGCAAGCACCAAAAGATGGGTATCCTTTGCGTGAAGCTCGGTTTGATCAAGCAGCTTTCGCCCGGTGGACGCCGATGTTAATCCCATTTGCAGCACCTTCCTTATCGGATGATATTGTTCTCTTGACAGCATATGCAAAAGCGGTGGAAAACGACTCTTTGACGAATATATTTTGTAAATTTGTACATATATACAGTATATAGCGACTGTCATTAAAATAATATTCAGCGAAACTGTTAAACAACGGGTGAAATTCTTGACAATCCGACACTTTGGGTGTAAAATGAAAGCTCAAGAAGAAAAGAAAAACGTGACCGGACATGGCGGCCGGTCTTGCGAAGAAAGGAACGTGCGATATGAAGATTTTATTGACCGGCGGTGCCGGCTATATCGGCAGTCACACCTGTGTGGAGTTAACTGCAAAAGGCTATGATGTGGTCATTGCCGACAATTTTTACAATGCCAATCCCATTGTGATTGACCGCATTGAAGAGATCTGCGGCAAGCGTCCGACCGTATACAACATCGATGTGGCTGACAAGGCGGCGCTCGATAAGCTGTTTACGGAACAGGAGATCGACAGTGTGATCCATTTTGCCGGCTACAAGGCAGTCGGTGAATCGGTGCAAAAGCCGATCGAATATTACCGCAACAACCTTGACACGACGTTAACGCTTTTGGAAGTTATGCGTGCGCACGGTGTGAAGAAAATCGTGTTCAGCTCCTCGGCAACTGTTTACGGCGTTCCCGAGACCGTTCCGCTTCGTGAGACCATGCCGACCAAAGGCTGCACCAATCCTTACGGTTGGACGAAATACATGATTGAGCAGATTTTACGCGACGTAAATGTGGCCTATCCGGATATGTCCTGCGTATTGCTTCGCTATTTCAATCCGGTCGGTGCGCATAAATCTGGCCGCATCGGTGAAGATCCGACCGGCATTCCCAACAATCTCATGCCGTACATTTCGCAGGTAGCGGTCGGCAAGTTAAAGCAGTTATCGGTGTTCGGCAACGATTATCCGACGCATGACGGCACGGGTGTGCGTGATTACATTCATGTGGTGGATTTGGCAAAGGGTCATGTCTGTGCCATTGAATATGCGGCAAAGCATACGGGTGCGGAGGTTATAAACCTCGGTACGGGTGTTGGCTACAGTGTGCTTGACATGGTCAAAGCGTTTGAAAAGGCCACCGGTAAGGCTGTGCCGTATGTTATTGCACCGCGCCGTGCGGGCGATGTGGCAGAATGCTATTCCGATCCGGCAAAGGCAAAGGAGCTTCTTGGCTGGACGGCGCAATACGGCTTAGAGGATATGTGCAAGGACTCTTGGAAATGGCAATCGGAGAATCCGAACGGCTATCGTGCATAGAGGGCGCGCGAAGCGCGTTAGAAAGGACCGCAACCGGCTTGGTTGCGGTCCTTTTTGTGCCGCTGGTGGCGGCACAATGCACACGGAGTGTGCTGTCCCGGCAGGGACACCGCCGTAAGGCGGAAAAGTT
>URCT01000171.1 GCA_900546385.1 uncultured Eubacteriales bacterium
ACTGACAACAGATTTACAGTCTGCCCCCTTTGGCCACTCGGGAATTCCCCCATATATGAAATTGTGATACACAAGCTGGAGCTGGTGAAGGGAGTCGAACCCCCAACCTGCTGATTACAAATCAGCTGCTCTGCCATTGAGCCACACCAGCGAATTGGTCGCTTTGAACGTAGGTTTGTCCAAGTGCCTGATGCGCTGTGCGCTTTCTCTTCGGCGCTCGCTCTCTCCCTGCGACGTGTGTTATTATATCACCTTTCGGCGGCTTTGTCAATAGATTTTTTAGAAAAAATCAAGATTATTTTTCGACAATGTTTTCGACAAAGCCGTTCACGTTTACGACGAGCTCAAAACAGCCGTTTTATCTCGTTTAATGCGTCCTCCACGGTGTATTTATCGTCGTTTATCGGAAGTCCTGCGTTTTTTAAGCGAACCAACACTTCGGTCACCTGCGGAATATCCAGCCCGGATTCCGTAAGCAGGGCATTTTGTGAGAAAACCTCTTTCGGCGTACCGGAAACCAAAATTTTTCCATGGTTCATGGCGATAATCTCGTCCGAATAGACGGCGATATCCTCCATGCTGTGCGAAATGATCACAAGGCTGTTGCCGCGTTTTTGCCGGTATTCCACAAGACCCGACAAAATTTCATTTCGGCCGGAAGGGTCAAGCCCGGCGGCCGGCTCGTCAAGCACCAATATTTCGGGATCCATGGCGACAACGCCGGCGATGGCGACGCGCCGCTTTTGGCCGCCCGAAAGATCAAACGGGCTTTTTTCGAGCATATCCGGCGTAAGACCGGTGAAATGAGCGGCATTTTTCACACGCTCGTCGATTTCCTCATCCGAAAGCCCCATGTTGTGCGGCCCGAACGCGATATCCTTATAGACCGTTTCTTCAAACAGCTGATACTCCGGATATTGGAACACCAGCCCGACCTTAAAGCGAACGGAAGGCGTGTCATAGTCTTTGGCATTGATGTCTTTGCCATCCAAAAGTACGGTCCCGGAGGTCGGCTTTAAGAGTGCATTGGTCATTTGGGCAAGCGTGGATTTTCCGGAACCGGTGTGACCGATAAGGCCGGTCACCGCATTGTCCTTGATCGCAAAGGAAACATGATCCACCGCCGTCATTTCAAACGGTGTGTTTTTGCCGTATACATAGCTTACATCCTTAAATTCCAACATGGTGTATCACAATTCCTTTTTGTTCTTTTTCAGGGCTTCCAGAACGGCATCCGCCGCATCGGCAGATGTCAAAACGCCTTTGGTGCGGATATCGATGCCGCTTTTTTTGAGCTGTTGAACGAGCAGGGCGGCCTGCGGCGGCTCTAAACGGTGTGCGGCAAGAAAATCGCCTTTTTCGAATACCTCCTCCGGCGTGCCGGTGAGGAGAGCTTTGCCGTGGTCGATGACCATCACGCGGTCGGCCATGGCGGCTTCGTTCATATAATGGGTGATTAACACCACGGTGATGCCTTTATCGCGCAGCTTTAGGATGGTGTTCATAATATCCTTGCGCCCTTTTGGGTCAAGCATGGCCGTGGATTCGTCGAAGATGATGCATTCCGGCTCCATGGCAAGCATTCCGGCAATGGCGACACGCTGCTTTTGACCGCCGGAAAGCTTGTGGGTGTCATGCGTGGCATACGCGCTTAAACCGACCGTTGCGAGAGCATCGTCCACACGACGGCGGATTTCCTTCGGCTCTAATCCCAAATTTTCAGGTGCAAAAGCCACATCATCCTCCACAATGGTCGCGACAAGCTGGTTGTCGGGATTCTGAAAGACCATGCCGATGGTTTTGCGGATCTCGAAATTTTGGGCTTCGTCTTTGGTGTCCAAGCCTTGCGAAGAGCCGACTTTGTAGACGGTGACAGACCCTTTGTCCGGCAGCAGCATGGCGGAAAGAAGCTTGGCAAGCGTTGATTTTCCGGAACCGTTGTGACCGATGATGGCGGTAAAATGGCCGCGGAAAATGTCGGCGGAAAGGCCGTCCAAGGCGGCATGGGTTTCGTCCGGCGCACCGTCTTCTTCGGGATAAGCATAGGTTACGTCAAGTGCCTTTAAGATGATATCGTTGTTGTTCAAGAAAAAGAATCCTCCTTGACGGGCGGCGCATAGACTGCGTCCATATACGATAAGTCGTCGGAAAAACCGGTAAGCGTTACCGGGATAAGACTGTTTTCGGCAATGCCCGGAACGGCGTCTGCCGCAATGTGTGTTTCAATGTAATTCTCCGTATGCCCGACTGCCGTGCCGTTTTCGATTTTCTCGATAAGAACCGTATGAACGCTGCCAAGCATGGCTGTAAGAACGTCCTTTCGAACGTCAAGCATGACAGCCTTAAGGCGTGCGGCGCGGTCTTTTTTGACGGCTTCATCGATTTTATCCGTACGTTTCGAAGCTTCGGTTCCGGAGCGGTCGGAGTAGGGGAAGATATGCACATATAAAAAGCGGCTTTTGCGGACAAATTTTTCGGTTTGGCGGAACATTTCCTCGGTTTCGCCCGGAAAGCCGACAATGATATCCGTTGTAAAGGTGACACCGGGAATATCGGCACGAAGCGTGTCTAAGACAGCGGTAAACATACGCGTGTTGTACTTGCGGCGCATGGCGGCAAGAACCGCATCACAGCCGCTTTGCAGCGACAAATGAAAATGCGGGCAGACGTGCTTGCAGGCGGCGAGCCGCGCGGCACTGTCCTTTTTGATGACGGTCGGCTCAAGAGAACCCATGCGAATGCGCGCCGGCGCCGGTTCCGTTTTGTCTACTTTCTCGACAAGCGAAATGAGGTCGCTGTTCGGCAAATCTTTTCCGTAAGCAGCCGTTTCGATGCCGGTCAACACGATTTCTTTATAGCCGTGCTTTATAAGGGCGGCAATTTCTTCGCAAACCTCGTTTTCCGGCTTGGAACGCACCTTGCCGCGTGCTTTTGGAATGATGCAGTATGAGCAGTGATTTTCGCAGCCATCCGCAATTTTAACAAAGGCACGAACTTTATCCGAGCCGGTCACGTGCATATAGTTCGACGTGCAGGCAGCCGTCGTCGGAGCGGCAACAGCTTCCGGCGCAAGACCGCGGCGTTCGGCAATTAATTTTACGGCGGCATCGGCAAGAGCGGTTTTGTCGCGGTTGCCGATGGCAAGGTCAAGACCGTGAACGGCTGCTGCCTGCTCGGGATCGACTTCGATCATACAGCCCATGGCAAGCACAAGCGCGTTTTCGCCACCGATTTTGCGGGCGCGGCGGATGATCTGACGGCTTTTGCGGTCGCTTTCCGCCGTCACGGTGCAGTTGTTGATGACATACACATCGCACTTCTCATCGAACGAGCCGATCGTAAAACCTTTGGCGAGAAACGCCTCTTCAACGGCACGTGTTTCATATTGATTGACCCGACAGCCGAGCGTGTAAAACGCAACGGAATAGGTGTTGTGCTGCATCGGCGGCTTAGTGAAAGAACAGCGGAAGCTTTTCAAGGTAGAGGATATCCTTGCGGTCGGCGGCGTCGGCGTTTGGTATTGGCTTCGCATCAAAGAGACGGCAAGTCATGAAAAAGTCGAAGATAAGACACCTCCGAGGATTCCT
>URCT01000172.1 GCA_900546385.1 uncultured Eubacteriales bacterium
AGGCCGGAGTCGCCGACGGGGCCGCCGATGACAAAGCGGCCGGTCGGGTTGACGAAAATACGGGTGTTGTCGTCGAACAGAGCCGTCGGAAGCGTCGGTTTAATAACGTGTTCGATGATATCGGCACGGATTTGTTCGAGCGTCACGGTTTCATCATGCTGCGAAGAGACAACAACGGCATCCACACGCACCGGTTTGTCGCCGTCATATTCAACAGTCACCTGCGTTTTTCCGTCGGGACGGAGATACGGCAGCGTGCCGTTTTTGCGCACCTCGGTAAGCCGCTTGGCAAGCTTATGGGCAAGCGAAATCGGCAGCGGCATAAGCTCGGGCGTTTCATCGCAGGCAAAGCCGAAGATGAGGCCTTGGTCGCCGGCACCGGTATCGAATTTATCGGTCATTTCGCCGTTTTTGGCTTCAAGACTCTTATCGACGCCCAAAGCGATATCCGGCGATTGGCCGTGGATGGAATTGATCACGCCGCAGGTATCGCAGTCAAAGCCGTACTTGGCGCGGTCATAGCCGATCTCGCGCACGGTATCGCGCACGACCTTCTGAATATCGACGTATCCTGTCGTGGTGATCTCACCGGACACCATGACAAGGCCGGTGGTAGCAAGCGTTTCGCAGGCAACGCGCGACATGGGGTCGCTCTCAAGCAGCGCGTCCAAAATGGCGTCGCTGACCGCGTCGCAGATTTTATCGGGATGTCCTTCGGTCACCGATTCGGAGGTAAAAAGTCTTTTGCTCATTGTGTTTTCCTTTCTGTTATACGTCTGTCCGGTTTTACGGACGTTTTTTCGCAGAGAAACAAAAAATCCATGCCACAAAACGGCATGGGAAAAAGAGTCTCTCATCTTTCACGGTTTTGCGCTCAACAAAAGTCCAAAGCCGTGCAGGAAGTAGCACCTTGTCATATCGACAGGTTGCCGGGCATCTTCGGTCCTGTTCCCTCTGCCTCTCTTGATAAGTTAGATTGTATTCAGTATACAACAAGTTTGCCGCTTTGTCAAGGGAAATATCGGCGAAATAAGCGGTATTTGCAAGAAATTTATAGAAAATTCAAATATGCGTTTTTCGCATTTCGACGGCATTCTGCT
The DNA here is from genome assembly GCA_900546385.1 of uncultured Eubacteriales bacterium. Taxonomy (GTDB): domain Bacteria; phylum Bacillota; class Clostridia; order Oscillospirales; family CAG-382; genus UMGS882. The sequence continues at coordinate 1,101 of URCT01000172.1, forward strand.
GTAAGCGGCAAGGTGCGTCTTGCGTTCTGCTTCAAAAAGCAAAAATCGTGTCGAAAGAAGCGGAAAAACCGTCAATCTACTTGACAGATTTCGCGCGGTATGATAACATTATAATAATTAAAAATGGAAAGCGGAAAATCGAAAATCAGAGGGTCAAAAACAGAAACCATGCGGACAGAAGCAGATTTTCATCGGCAATTGTCAAGGAATCGTCCGAAATGAGCGAATGAAAAAAATGTGCTTGTTTGCGTATTTTCATTTTTATATATAGAAGCGTCGGTTTTCACTTGCTGCCGTCAGAAAACCTTCTGTTTTGAATATATATTCGTTCGCCCTTTATTTTTAGCCATTCTCTGTCCGCGAACTTACCGTATTTTCTCATACTAATCTTCAATTCTCTATTCCGAGGCTGTTTCTATGAATTTCAAAATAAAACGTTCTTTTCCGCTGTTTTTCACAGTTTTTGCCTGTCTTGCCGTTTTCGGCGGTTGCGGCAAAGCCCGTCCCTATGCCGGCGTCACGCTTTCCGATGTGCCGCCGCAGGCCGCGCAAGCCGCCGTCATGCCGGATTTTTCTTCCTATATAAAGGAAGTGAGTTTTCTCGGCTGCGGCGACAACATCATCTACAAGGGCAACGTCAAGGAAGCGGCGTCCAACGCCAAAGCCGGCGGCAGAACCTATAACTTCAAGCCGACCTATGCGCTTGTCGCCGACCGCATCGAAAAGGCCGACATTGCTTTCATCAATCAAGAGACCGTCATGGCCGGCGACGGCTATGAGTTAAGCTACTACCCCATGTTCAACTCGCCGCAGGATGTCGGTTACGACCTGCAAGAGCTCGGCTTTGACGTGGTCGGCATTGCCAACAATCATATGCTTGACAAAGGCGCGAAGGGACTCGAAAAGACCATTGCTTTTTGGAAAAACATGGAGGGCGTGCTTCTCATCGGCGGCTATGACAGCCGAGAGGATTACGACACGGTGCGCGTACTCGAGAAAAACGGCATCAAAATCGCGTTTCTTGCCTACACCTACGGCACAAACGGTCTCACCAAGGCAGCGTCCTCGCCGGTCGTGATTCCGTATATCAACGAGGACGACATCACCCGTCAGGTCGCCGCGGCCAAAAATGCCGCCGACGCCGTCATTGTTTCGGTACACTGGGGCGATGAAGGCTCTTTCAAGCCGAACGACGCACAAAAGCGCACCGCACAGCTGTTTGCCGACTGCGGCGTGACAGCAATTATCGGTCACCATCCGCACGTCATCCAGCCGGTCGAATGGATCACCGGCAAAAACGGCAACAAAACGCTCTGCGTCTACTCGCTCGGCAATTTTGCGGCCGAGCAGGCTTACGACTACAACATGGTCGGCGGCATGATTTCGTTTGATCTTGTGCAGATTGCAAACACCGAGCCGCATTTGGAAAACGTAGTATTCACGCCGACGGTCTTCCATTTCAACGCATCTTTCACCTCCAACCGCATTTATCCGATGGATGAATATACACCGGCACTTGCCGCCGCACATGGCGTTCGTGCCGCCTACAAGCACGCATTCGACTATGACCGTCTTGTCAAATATGCCAAGGACACCATCTCCGACGAATTCTTGCCGGAAACCATGAAAGAGGAACAAAAGCATGATGCAGCATAAATTTTCGAAACGTTTTTTGGCGTTTGCGTTTACCGTATGCGCCCTTGCCGCCGCTTTGGCTGTCGGCGTTTTTGCCGAAACTGCCGCCGATATCACCGATAGCGTCACCATCAAGGCGACCGGGCTTGACAAGGTCTCCGTTCTGACCGACGGCAGTCTTTCCACAACGGCGAGCGGCGAAAACATCTCGATTTCCATCGAATCGGAACAGCCGATGGGCGGTCTGTACATCAAGTACCGCGAAATTCCTACGCAGGGCGCGCTCAACGGCAGCACACCGATTGCCGGTTACGGCTTTATCCACGAATACATTCCCTTAGACGGCGCATCAAAGGCAACCCTTTCCTATCCGAAAGCCAACATTGCCGAAATCACCGTTTACGCGGTCGGCGAGCTGCCCGAAGACGTGCAGGTTTGGGAGATCGGTCCGGACGGCACGGACCTCATGCTGTTTTCCACGCATTCGGACGACGATCAGCTGTTTTTTGCCGGTTTGATTCCCTATTATGTCCACAAGGGCGTGATTGTGCGTGTCGCCTATTTTGTCAACCATTTCGACACGGCAAGCCGCACGCATGAGCTGTTAGACGGTCTTTGGCACTGCGGCTTGAAGAACTATCCGATCATTTCGCCGCTTCCGGACGGATACTCCGAAAGCATTGAGGGCGCGGAAAAATATTTGCAGGGTCAAGGCTTTGAACACGCAAACATTTTGAATTTACAGCGTATTTTCTTAAACCGCTACAAGCCGAAGGTTGCCGTATTGCACGATTTTCAGGGCGAATACGGGCAT
>URCT01000173.1 GCA_900546385.1 uncultured Eubacteriales bacterium
CTTGGAATCGTAATGTTCGGTATGGGACTTACCCTGAAGCCAAACGACTTCAAGGTTGTATTCAGCCGTCCAAAAGATGTGATCATCGGCTGTATCGCACAGTTTACCGTAATGCCGCTGTTAGCTTTTGCTCTTACAAAAGTATTTCAGCTTCCGGCAGAGCTTGCCATCGGTGTTCTTGCTTGGCGGATACTTGCGTCTGTTCCGCTTTTGTCATTCCTTGTCGGATTTATCAGCATCCCGTTCGGAATCGGAGTATTCGTTCTGCTTTTAGGCAAGAAAAAAACGACTGCTCCGCAAATTCCGGTCTCTGCCGAAGTTTCGTCTGCTGTCACGTCCGAAGCATCTGACAACGAATAAAAGCGTGCAGGGCAGGACTTTTGATGTCTTGTCCTGCTTTTTTCTGTAAAACAAGGATTTTATATCCGGAAAGTGTGAAATAATGCCTGTGTTATCTATTGAACATCTGACAAAAATCTATGGTGACAAGAAAGCCGTTGATGACCTGTCGCTCACCATTGAATCCGGTGAAATCTATGGCTTTATCGGACACAACGGTGCCGGAAAAACGACCACGCTCAAAGCGGTTGCCGGAATTTTGGCTTTTGATGAAGGTCAAATTCGTATTGATGGAAATTCGGTTCGCGAAAAGCCGCTTGAATGTAAAAAAGAACTCGCGTATATTCCCGATAATCCCGATTTGTACGAGTTTATGTCCGGTATCGGCTTTTTGAATTTTGTCGCGGACATTTTCAGCGTCAGTGCCGAAGACCGCGCCGCAAGAATCCGTCAATACGGCGATATGTTCGAGTTGACGCCGAGCCTTGCCGAACCGATTGCCGCCTATTCGCACGGCATGAAGCAAAAGTTGGCCATCATTTCCGCGTGGCTGCACACACCGAAGCTCATTATCATGGACGAACCGTTCGTCGGACTTGACCCGAAAGCCGCCCATCTGCTAAAAGGCATGATGCGCGAACATTGTGACGGCGGCGGTGCCATCTTCTTTTCCACACACGTTTTGGAGGTTGCCGAGAAGCTCTGCGATAAGGTCGCTATCATCAAAAACGGCAAGCTTATCCGTTCCGGCACCATGGAGACCGTGAAAGGCGACGACAGCTTGGAAGATGTGTTCCTTGAATTGGAGGACGAAAAAGCATGATCAAAACGCTTTTGAAAAAGCAGTTTGCCGAAATGTTCCGTACCTATCTGTACGACGCGAAGAAAAACAAGAAGCGTTCCAAAGCATTGATTGTTTTGTACTTTGTTCTGTTTGCTGTTTTAATGATCGTCGTGATCGGCGGACTTTTCACGGGCGTCGCATTTTCCTTGTGCGGACCGTTAAAGAAAGTCGGCATGGATTGGCTGTATTTCTCGCTTTTGGGACTTGTCGCTGTTCTTTTGGGTGCTTTCGGCAGTGTGTTTAATACGTATGCCGGGCTTTATCTTGCCAAAGATAACGATTTCTTGCTTTCCATGCCGATTCCGGTAAAAAGCATTATGACGGCCCGGCTTCTCGGCGTCTACTTAATGGGGCTTATGTATTCGGCATTGATTGCGATTCCGGCCGTGCTTGTATACCAGCTTCATTCTCCGAATATCGCGATTCTTGCAACGTCTCTTGTCTGGGCGTTCGTGCTGTCGATCATTGTGCTGTCGCTGTCGCTGGCACTCGGCTATGTGGTCGCCAAAATCAGCCAAAAGCTAAAAAACAAGAGCTTTATCACGGTCATTATTTCGGTTGTTTTTATCGCCGCCTATTATTTCTTTTATTATAAGGCACAGGGACTGTTGGCGGATTTGGTTGCAAATGCCGTTGTCTACGGAGAAAAAATCAAAAGTGCCGCCTATCCGCTGTATGTGTTTGGCAAAGCCGCAAACGGCGATGTGCGTTCGCTTGCCGTTCTTGCAGTTGTGGTCGGTGTTATATTTGTTGTCCTTTGGCAGCTTTTGGCACATAGCTTTTTACGTATCGCCACCTCCTCCGGAAATACGGAAAAAATCAAGTACGTTGAGCGGAAAGCCGCGCGGCGGAGTGCTTTTTCTGCCGTGTTCGGAAAAGAATTGAAACGGTTTACGGCAAGCTCGGCCTATATGCTCAACTGCGGGCTTGGCATTCTGTTACTTCCGATTCTCGGCATTGCCGTTCTTGTCAAACGTGATTTGTTTGCCGTCCTTGCGACAGAAGAAACGATCGGATTCATGATTCCGGTTTTGCTTTGTGCTGTTATCTGCCTTGCGGCCGGAATGAACAATATGGCGTCTCCCTCTGTGTCGCTCGAAGGAAAAAATCTGTGGCTGCTGCAATCGCTTCCGGTTTCTCCCTTGAAGGTGCTGCAGGCGAAGCTTCTTTTGCAGATCGTGCTTACCGGTGTCCCGGCCATTGTTTGCGGTATATGTGTGTGCATTGCCATAAATGTCGGCTGGCTGACAGCGCTTATGATGCTTGTGACGGTGCTTGTGTGCGTTGTGTTTATGGCACTCACCGATTTAGAAACCGGTCTCATTCTGCCAAACCTCACTTGGACAAATGAGATAACACCGATCAAGCAAAACGGTGCTGTGATGCTGTCGCTGCTCATTCACTTTATTGGCGTGTTAATTCCTCCGGTCGTGTTCTTCCTCGTGCGTTCGACCGGTATGTCTGCGGTCGTGTTCTTACTTGTTTGGAGCGCGGTGATGGTCGTTCTAAATGCTTTATTGTATCTGTGGCTTGCCAAAAAGGGAACCTATCGCTTTATAAACCTATAAAACGTCGAAAAGACCTGTAAGGATTTGTTTCCTTACAGGTCTTTTGCTTCATGGCATCCCGTTAACCGATCGTATCGTATTCTTCGCCGCTTTTGAAGCCTTCTCCGACCACCTCATGCGCATCCTCGATGATGACAAAGACGCAAGGGTCGATGCTGCGTGCTTTTTTCACCAAGAGCGGCACCTGCTTTGGACTGACAACGCATAACAGCATTTGCATTTCTCGGCCGGTATACATTCCCATGCAGGGAATCCCGGTAGCACCGCGTTCAAACTCGTTTAATACGACATCGGCAATTTGATCGTTTTTCTTGGAGAAGAAACGCACGGCTTTGGCATGCTCACCGATTTCCACTACTTTATCGGTGGCGACCGAGGCAATCACAAGTGCTGTAATCGAATACAGCGTGACGGTAAGACTTTTGAAAACGATGCCTGTCAGGAGGACGATGAGCACGTCGATGCACATAATGAGAGTCGCAATCGAAATGTGCGGAAAAACGCGCTTTAACATAAGCCCCGCAAAATCGCTTCCGCCGGTTGACGCGCCTTGCCGCACCACAAAGCCGACACCGACACCGAGAAACAGACCGCCGAACAGCGTGGCCATCAAAAGATCCTCTGTGTAGGCCGGAATCAACAGCGTCAGCTCTAAAAAGACTGACAAGTAGACAATTCCGAGAGCGGTTTTCAATACGGCTTGCTTGCCAAGCATACGATAGCCGAGTAAGAAAAGAAGAACA
>URCT01000174.1 GCA_900546385.1 uncultured Eubacteriales bacterium
AAAAACGCCGATGCCCGTGCGCGTGCAAAAACGCTTGTCGTCCTGCCGGAAACGGCAATTCCCGTCACGTTTTATGATGTTGACAGAGGCTATCCGAAGCTGCTTGCCGCCTATGCTGAAAAAGAGCGGATTTCGCTTGCCGTCGGTGCTTTTTCTGCGGAAAAGCGCACAGATTCGACGGACGAAGACGTTTACGGCAATTCGGTTTTCGTGTTTACGCCAGACGGAGCTATGTCGGCGCCTTACAGCAAACAGCATTTGGTGCCGTTCGGGGAGTATCTGCCATACCGCCGCTTTTTCGAACGCTTTTTCCCGGCTTTGGCCGATTCCGCTGCTTTCGGCACGGATCTGACGCCCGGAAAAAAGGCCGTTCTTCCGGAAACACCTGTCGGGAAGGTCGGCGTGCAGATTTGTTATGAATCGGTGTTCGGGAAGTATTGCCGTGCCCAAGTCAATGGCGGTGCGGAAATCCTTCTTATTTCCACCAACGATTCAACGTTCGGTTCTTCGCAGGCTCTGCGGCATCATCTTGCTCAAGCGCAAATGCGTGCCATCGAAAACAACGTCCCGGTGCTTCGTGCGGCCAATACCGGCATTTCCGCGCTCATTGCCTCAAACGGCCGCCTTGTCAAAACGCTTGGTGCGGATGAGACCGGTTATCTTGCCGGCCTTCTGCCATACGGAACAGGTTCGACGCTATACCGCTTGATCGGCGACAGCATCCTTTTGCTTTTTGCCGCCCTGCTGTTAGCTTCATATTTGTATCCGAAACTTTCACGCAAAAGATAAAATGATACTAAAAGAACGCTGTCACGGAAGTTTTTTCGTGAGACAGGAGATTCCCGCCTTGGTGAGCGTTCCGCCTAAGATTTCGCCTTTTTCGACCAATAACGTCTGCACACCGGCGCGGCCTGCTTGAACAGCGGCAATGACACCGGCTGTTCCGCCGCCGATGACGATGACATCATATTCGCTTTTCATTGTATCCCTCCACAGATTTGTTAAGAACAGTATACGTTGAAATACACGGATTGTCAAGAGAAAAAGCCTGAAAAGAGGTCGTCTTTCAGGCTTTTTTCGTTAAATGCCGAGTAAACAGATCGCAAGCGTGCCGATCGCGATTCCGGCATATTGGGAACGCGTCAGCTTTTCTTTGAAAAGGAAGAGCGCGGCAAGGCCGGATAACACAATGACACCGCCGTTGAGAATCGGGAAGAGGACAATGCTGGTTATTTTTCCGCTCAAATACAGGTTTATGAGATTGACCGCACCGATGATCACACCCGAAATAAGGGACGGGAGCGTCGCTTTGCTTTTTAAGTGGTAATTGCGGCCTGCTTTGGGCGCAAACAGGGTCATGACCGCAAAAATCACGGTAAGAAACAGAAACGACCAAAGAAGGAAAGCGTTGATTTCATAAGCCTTGTCCGAATTTTGGTGAATCTGTTGAATGACGCCGACAAGTCCCCACATAACAAAGCTTCCGAGTGCGAAAAACAGCCATTTCAGGTTGAGCTTTTCGCCTTTTTTGATGCCGGAGCTGAGATATAGGGTCACTAACATTAAGACAAGACCGAAAATCTGAAAGATTCCCGGCGTTTGCCGATAGGCAATCATGCCGAAAACCGTCGGAATGATCATGCCGAGATAGGTGAATAACACGCTGAACGACATTGAGCCTGTGGACATAGCCATGAGTGAAAAAAACTGTGCTCCAGCCGTTACAATGGCGAAAACAAGCGCCAATACAAGCGAATATGCGGAAATTTTGAAGCCGCAGCCGGTGCAGAGAAAAAAGCCGACCGCACCGACACCGCAAACCGCATTGAAAAGCAGCGCATCGCGTGTGGTTTTTAAGACCTTGTTTCCGAATTGGTTGTAATAAATATTCTTGAAGGTGTCCGTAAAGACCGATAGGAACAAAAGAAAATAATTCATGTCAGTTTTACTTTACCCGTGTGATTTCAGAAAATGTCACGCGATAGTTTCCGGAAACAGACAGCTCTACACCGTTTTCCGATATATCTTTTCCGGAAACAACTTCATTTTCAATGAGATACGTTTGGCAAGCGTCAACTTTTGGATAGACTGTCAGACTGTTTTGCATGGTCTTGTACGAAAAAACGAGAATTTTGCTTTTTTTAACGGTTTCAAACTGCAAAACAAGAATTTTCTCGGTATCGGCAAGAATATGACAAACAGCGTTTTCCCAAAAGGCGCGTTCTTTTTTGAAAGCGGCAATATGTTCGCTCAAGGTTTGCAGCAAGCTTTCGGAAAGTCTCGTCAAATCACAGCTGATACCGATGGGACTGCCGGAAAGAAAGCCTTTTAAGAAGGATTCGTGTACACCGACGACACCGTCCCACGTCGCGTCGTGCGTTGACAGAATCTTGTCCTTTTCGGTGCCGACGTAAGACGGGAAGAAGTTTTCAAACGAGGTAAGCACCGCCCATTTTTCGATGCATTGCGGCGGAAGGCGTTTGATTCCTTCTTTGAAAATCCGCATTCCTTCATACGGGCTTTGATTGTCGCTTAACCAAAAGCTGTCGAAGCGGGATGCGTTTTTCAAATCAACGCGCATACCGCCGGACGCACAGTTTTCGAGATAGATGTGCGGATAACGGCTTTTCAGTTCCTTCAAAAACGCTTCATAACCGCGGTAATAGCGGATATAGGCAGAATTTGCGGTGTCGTAATCGACATCTTGGTTGAAATCGAATTTGATGAGTTCAATACGGTATTTTTCAATGTTTTCCGAAAGCACGTCTAACATTCTTTGCCGCGCCGGTTCTTTGGGAAAATCCAAAAAATACAGATTGCCGTTCGGTGTAAAATAATCTTCGGGATGTGCGCTAATCGCATCGGCTTTTTTGCTTGCCGATTCGATTTCAAACCAAAGCCAGAATTTCATGCCGTGCTGCCGAACTTTTTCGGAAATATCAAACAGCTTTCCTTGCAGCCTGCCGTTTTCGTTTTCACGCCAATCACCGCGGCTGCTGTACCAGTCGTTACCTTTTCCGAACCAACCGGCATCGATGACGAAATATTCGCAGCCGATGGCGGCAGCTTTGGGGATTTGCGAACAAATGAAATCCGGATTTATTCCGTCAAAGTTTGCAAGCCATGTGTTGTAAATGACCGGCATTTGCTTTCGCGGATAGTGAGAAAGGCAGAATTGATGCAGTTTCGCACAATCCAAATCAACAAAATTCTTGCATTCGTAGAATACAACTTCCGGCGTTGATAAAGCTTCTCCGGCGGAAAGCGAAAGCGAAAAGTTTTCAATGTTCACGCCGATTTCCGCAACCGCTTCAGAAACTTCGCCGTTAAGCGGAATCATTTTTACGCGGATCGTCCAGGCATACTCGGCAAGCAGATGAAAGACCACACCGCGGCCGGTCTGTTTGTTGCGGACAGCCATAAACGGAGCCGCCCCATAAGACGCGCGAATGCTGCGGGAGGAGACAATAGCTT
>URCT01000175.1 GCA_900546385.1 uncultured Eubacteriales bacterium
ACGTATACGTGCGCAAGCCTTCGCTTTCGGCCGTTCCGAATGTGCGCGGCTCGTATTTCGACCAATCGTAAGCGGAATCGCCGCTTGTGCGGTTATCGGCATCGAAAATTTGCTGCAGCGTTTCAGGTGCATAGTCGTTTCCGCACGAGGCGCAATGCAGACTCTGCGACGAACCGTCGTAGGCAAGCGAGGCACCGCAGCACGGACACGGGTAGGCTTTGATCGTATTCAGAGAAAGCACCCACTTTCCATAATTTTATATCATAATTATAGCTGTTCTTTCATGTTCTGTCAACGATTTTCGCTTGCTTTTAATCTATTATTTACGTTTTGGCATACGCATCTTTGTTAAAAAATTATTTTTCAACATTTTTGCCAAAAGTATTGACATCGCCGGAATTTAATGCTATGATACCCATACCCGGCAAGGACGGGTAAAAAACACGACCTATCGTCTTACGCTGTAAATTATATCAGCGACGGAGGGCAAACTTATGAAACAACACAGCCATATGCGACTTCCCCACCGAAAAAAGCCGATTCCGGCCTCTCACACGCAAACATTTACCGATGAAGAAGCAAGGATTCTCGAAAAGGAGTTTATTGAAGCCTATTCGGGAACATCCAAGAGTACCCTAAAGATCTTACTGGTCATGTACAAGAGGTATCCTTGGCAGCTTCTTTTATCGGTCATTTTTTATGGCATTGCAACGCTGCCGCACATCACCATACCGATTGTCACGGCAAACCTTATCAACGTGGTCGTGCGCGTTTTGGGCGGAGAGACCTTTAACTATTTGCGTGAGATCGGCATCAATGTCGGCGTTTTGGTTTGTCTGCTATTTCTCAACATTCCGACCAACATGATCCGCGTGCGCCTGCAAAGCAGCGTCATGCGAAAAGTGGAAGTCGGTCTGCGCGGTGCGCTTGTGCGGAAATTGCAGCAGCTTTCGATCTCCTTCCATAAAGAAATGCAGTCCGGCCGCATCCAGTCTAAGCTCATGCGGGACGTGGAAACCGTTCAATCGCTTTCTTCTCAGCTGTTCACCATTATTCCGCAGGTAGCACTCAACATGATTACCGCGCTTGCTGTTGTCGTCACACGCAACATGACGATTTTTGCCTTCTTTGTCATGTGTATTCCGGCGGCAACGCTCACCATGCGCGCTTTCCGCGAACCCATCAAGCGCAACAACCGCGAATTCCGCAAAGGCATGGAGGCGACCTCCGCAAACCTTATGGACATGGTCGAAATGACGCAGATCACGCGTGCGCACGCCCTTGAAAACCGCGAGGTTCACAAGATGACAACGCTGTTGAACAAGGTCGCCAACACCGGCTTCCATTTGGATGTCATTCAAGCGCTGTTTGGCGCCTGCTCTTGGGTCATTTTCCAGCTGTTCCAGCTCCTCTGCTTAGTCTTTTCCGTGTTTCTCGCTATCAAAGGCCAGATTGAAATCGGTGATATTTCCATGTATCAATCGTATTTCTCAACGCTGACCGGGCAGGTTTCGACGCTCATCGGCCTCATGCCGATCATCACCAAAGGCTTTGAATCGATCTCCTCCATCGGCGAGATTTTGGGTGCCAGCGACATTGAAGACAATCGCGGCAAGTTTGAAATCACCGACTTGAAGGGCGAATACGAATTCAAAAACGTCGAGTTTTCCTACGAAGACGATCAACCGCTTTTGCGCGGACTCAATCTGAAAGTCAACGCAGGCGAAACGATTGCCATTGTCGGTGAATCCGGTTCGGGCAAATCGACGCTTCTGAACTTGGTTCTCGGCTTCAATCTGCCGAAATCCGGGCAGGTGCTTGTGGACGGTCACGATATCACGACTATCAACCTCCATACATACCGCAAGAACCTCGCCGTCGTTCCGCAGAACAGCGTGATGTTTACCGGTACGATCCGCGAAAATATTACCTACGGTATGACAAATGTTTCGGAAGAACAATTGAATAAAGTGCTTGATGCCGCTCGTCTTACCGAGTTTATCGGTTCCCTGCCGCAAGGTGTTGATACGCCGCTTGAAGAACACGGTGCCAACCTTTCCGGCGGTCAGCGGCAGCGGCTTTCGATCGCCCGTGCGCTTATCCGCGACCCGAAGGTCATCATTTTCGACGAAGCCACCAGTGCGCTTGACAGTGTTTCCGAAAAGGAAATTCAAAAGGCCATCAACAACCTTTCCAAGGATCACACGACCTTCATCGTTGCCCACCGCTTATCCACCATTCGCGATGCCGACCGCATTGCTGTTGTCAAAAACGGTGTTTGCGCTGAAATCGGCACGTTTGAAGAGCTGATGGAAAAGAAAGGCGAATTTTATAAAATGCAGACGCTCCAAAACGTATAAATAACAACAGCGCCGCAGGATTTTATCGTCCTGCGGCGCAATTTTTATATGTTTTTGAAAGTATCGCGCAGCTTATCGAAGAAATTCTTCTTTTGCGCGTTGTTCTTCTCTCCGCACGAATCCGCGAAGGCCTTTAGCAGGTCTTTTTGTTTTTGTGTGAGGTTTTTCGGCACTTCCACGTTCACACGGAAGCTGAGGTTGCCGCGCCGCGTGCCGCGCACTTCGGTGATGCCGCGGTTCTTCAACGTAAAGACCGTTCCGGGCTGTGTGCCCTCCGGGATGACATAGTCCTCTGTGCCTTCCAACGTCGGGATACGGATGGTCGCGCCGAGAGAGGCTTCCGCAAACGTGATCGGGATTTCATAGAACACGTTCATGCCGTCGCGGTTGAAAATCTTGTGTTTTGCAATCGAAACGGTTACATACAAATCGCCGTTCGGACCGCCGTTCTTTCCGGCATCGCCCTGTGCGCGAAGTGTAATGCTTTGTCCATCGTCAATACCGGCCGGAATGTTGACGGTAAAGTTTTTGAGCTTGCGTACCGTGCATTTGCCGGAACAGGTTGAGCAGGGATTGGTAATTATCTTACCCGTTCCCGAACATTTCTCGCAAATACGTTCGGTCTGCATAACTCCGAACGGCGTGCGCTGCTGAACACGGACGCGTCCCGTCCCGGAGCAAGCCGAACAGGTTGTCGGGGTTGTTCCCTTTGCCGCACCGCTGCCTGAGCAATCCGGACAGACTTCGATACGGTAAAATTTGATATCCTTACTGCATCCGAACGCCGCTTCCTCAAAGGTCAGATTCACGCGCACTTCGCGATCCTCGCCGCGCATCGGTGCATTGCGTCTTGCAGACGTGTTTCCTCCGCCGAAGCCGCCGCCGAAAATTGAAGAGAAGATATCGCCCAAGTCATCAAAACCGCCGCTAAAGCCGCCAAAGCCGGCTCCGCCGGCACCTGCGCCGTAGCTCGGATCAACACCGGCATGGCCATATTGGTCATAACG
>URCT01000176.1 GCA_900546385.1 uncultured Eubacteriales bacterium
CGTTTCTCGTCCTGTCAAAGGGGAAATAAGAAACTGCAAAATCTTTAATGCTGATGCAGGATATGGATAAAGCAGTCGCTGTCATCCGTGATGCCATCGGAAAGGGCGAGGCAATCACGGTGTTCGGCGATTATGACGTAGACGGTGTCACATCGGTATCGCTGCTGCTTTTATATTTGCGCGAACACGGCGGCAACGTCGATTACTATATTCCCGAACGCATTCGCGAAGGATATGGGTTAAACAAAGCTGCCATTGAACGCTTTGCCGCCGGTGGCGTGAACTTAATCATTACCGTGGACAGCGGCATTACGGCAAGCGACGAGGTGGCTTTTGCTGCCGAACATGGCATTGATGTGGTCGTAACCGATCACCATGAATGCCGCGAAGAGCTTCCGAAAGCGGTGGCTGTTGTCAATCCGCACCGCCCGGACAGCGTTTATCCGTTTGCCGAGCTTGCCGGTGTCGGCGTTGTCTTCAAGCTTGTTTGCGCGTTGGAGGGTAATAAAAACATTGCCCGGATCTGTTCCAAATATGCGGATATCGCGTCGCTCGGAACGGTGGCGGACGTTATGCCGATTGTCGGTGAAAACCGCGTCATCGTCAAGCTTGGCTTGGAGCGTTTGGAAAAAACGTCCAACGAGGGCTTGTACGCCTTGATTCACGCGGCGTTTTCCGAAAAGCGTTCTGCCAAAAATCGCAAGCTGAACACGGCTTCCATCGGTTTCGGGCTTGCACCGCGCATCAACGCGGCCGGTCGTATCGGCGATGTTAACCGTGCCGTCAAGCTGCTTATCACGGAAAACAAGCAGGAAGCGACCAATATTGCGGATTATCTTTGTTCGGTCAACCGCGAACGGCAGTTAATCGAAAATCAGATTTTTGAACAAGCCGTTGAAAAGCTCGAAAGCACCAAAGAGTATGAAAACGATAAGGTCATCGTGCTTACCTCGGATCATTGGCACTTGGGCGTTATCGGGATCGTTGCGTCAAAGCTGACCGATCGCTATGGGCTTCCGTCGATTCTCATTTCCTTTGACGGAGATGTCGGAAAAGGGTCGGGAAGAAGCGTCAAAGGCTTTAATATCAACGAGGCCATTTCGCGCTGCAAGGAATATTTGATCAAATACGGCGGACACGAGCTTGCGGCGGGACTGACGGTTGCACGGGACAAGGTGGATGCGTTCCGTGAAAAAATCAACGTCTATGCCGCCGAAACGTTCGATTTTGATCATATTTCCACAGAGCTTCATGCCGATATGGAGCTGCAAGCTGAGGAATTTTCATTAGAAAACGCTTTGGAGTTAACCAAACTTGAACCGTTTGGCTTACATAACGAAGAGCCGTTATTCTATATGGCAGATGTGAGTATCCGTGAGATTATTTCGATCGGCGAAGGAAAACACATTAAGCTGATTTTGGAAAAAGACGGCGTTATCATAACGGCCGTATATTTCGGAATGCCGAAAGAGGAGTTCCCGTTCTTCGAGGGCATACACGCGGATTTCCTCTTTAACATGGGATATAACGATTTCCGCGGCTGCCGAACGGTGCAGATGTTCGTGCGCGATGTCCGTCCGGAAAGCAAGGCCTATGCCGCAAAGCACCGTTCAGAAACATTGTTTACGGCGGTTAAAACCGGACTTGTTGCTTGCCCGAAGGAGCATATTCCGGAGCTTATCCAGTTCCGCACGGTTTTTCTGTATCTTAAAGCGACCTTGCGCGAATACGGAAAGCCGCTGGAGCTGTTAGTTTTTCGTTCGGCTGCGCGTATTTCGACAGATTACAAGACCGTTGTCACGCCATGTATGTTTAACATTGCCTTGGAGGTCTTCGCCGAAATGAAGCTCATCGAGCTTGAGCGCAAAAGCGACCCGGATACGGTGAAAATCACGCTTGTGCCGACAACGGGAAAAGTCGATTTGAACAATTCCGCCTTTTTGAAACGTATCAAAGCAAAATCTGAGGAGCAAAGTCTATGTCAGTAACCTATGAGGAGCTTGAAAAGCAGCTTGTTGACGCCAAGCGTCCGTACAATATGGAAAAAATCCGTGCCGCATACGAATATGCCGCTGCGATGCACGATGGCCAGTTCCGCAAGTCCGGTGAGCCGTATATCACGCATCCGATTTCGGTGGCAATCATCGTGGCGGAGCTCGCTTTGGATACCGATTCCATCTGTGCGGCACTGTTACATGATACCATTGAAGACTGCAAAGATAAAACCAATTTGGATCTGTTAAAGAAAAAGTTCGGCGATGAGGTCGCTGAGCTGGTGGACGGTCTTACAAAGCTTACCGATATCCACTTTGAGAACAAAGAGGATGAAAGCATCGAAAATCTGCGCAAAATGTTTCTTGCCATGTCCAAAGACATCCGCGTGATTTTCATTAAGCTTGCCGACCGACTGCACAATATGCGCACACTTTCCGCAAAAAGCGAAGGCCGTCAGCGTTCCATTGCGCTTGAAACCATGCACGTCTATGCGCCGCTTGCACACCGTCTCGGTATCCAGCGTATCAAGAACGAGCTTGAAAATTTAGCACTCAAATACCTTGACCCGATCGGGTATAACGAGGTGCGCAAGGATATCGAATACCGTTACGGCCAAAGCAAGGATTTTCTTGAAATCGCCAAAAACCAGGTGACGGACAAGCTAAAGGAAATGGGCATTAAGTTCACCTTAGAGGGCCGCGTGAAGTCGATTTACAGCATCTATAAAAAGATGTACAATCAAAACAAAAGTTTTGATGAGATATACGATTTCTACGCCATTCGCGTGATCGTCGATACCGAGCTTGAATGCTACACGGTCTTAGGCGTTATCCACGAAATGTTTAACCTTATGCCCGGCCGGTTTAAGGACTATATCTCCACGCCGAAGCCGAATATGTACCGTTCACTGCACACAACCGTTATCGGCAAGCAGGGCATCCCGATTGAGGTTCAGATCCGAACCTGGGAAATGCACGAAATTGCCGAATACGGTATCGCGGCGCACTGGAAATACAAATCGGGCGATGTGGATAAGGAAAACATTTCCGAAAAGCTGAAATGGATCAAAACACTCATTGAAAATGAAAACACGGCAGGCGACGCGGACGAATTTCTGCGCCCGTTAAAAATCGATTTGTTTGAGGATGAAACCTTCATTTTCACGCCGAAAGGCGATGTTATCAGTCTGCCGTATGGGTCGAACACCATTGACTTTGCCTATTCGATCCACTCCCAGGTCGGCAACAAAATGGTGGGTGCCAAGGTCAACGGCGTCATCGTGCCGATCGATACGGTGCTTCAAACCGGTCAGATTTGTGAAATCGTGACCTC
>URCT01000177.1 GCA_900546385.1 uncultured Eubacteriales bacterium
TCGCACCGCAACAATTAAAACCTTTTTAAGGGAGTTCCGAGGTTCTGCAAACCTCGAATCAGCGCACAAAAACAACAATTTCGTACAAACTAAATTAAATCCTTTTGAAACTTTCCTTGCGGAAAGTTCGCCCTGCCGGGCAGCACGCCCTGCGTGCTTTTTTCGCCTGCGGCGGTGTCATTATGTTGCTGCCGCAACATTTTTCCGCCGCCAAAGGCGGCAAAAAGCCCCGGATTTCACATCGTGAAATCCGGGGCCCCTCGCTTATCAAGCCTTAGAAAATGGCGACAACAGCCTTGTCGTAGGTCTTGTCAATGAATTCCTTGACATTGTCGCTTAAGAGCGCATTCTTGAGAGCAACAATCTTGTCGAGGTTTTCGTTGCCTTCCTTGACAACAAGAACATTTGCAAAGGTCTGTGCAGCTTCGGATTCAGCATCTTCGGTAGCCAGTGCTTCGGAAACCTTGAGGTTGTTTGCAAGCGCATAGTTGCCGTTGACAACGGCGATATCTACGTCGCCGAGCACGGTCGGAACGAGAGCTGCTTCCATTTCAACGATCTCATAGTTGCCCGGATTTTCAACAATGTCTTCCTTGGTAGCGGTAAGACCGGCACCTTCCTTTAAGGTAAGAATGCCTTTATCCTGGAGAAGAAGAAGCGCGCGTGCTTCGTTGGTCACATCGTTCGGAACAGCAATCTTGGCACCTTCGGGAAGTGCGTCAAGAGACGTGGTCTTGCCGGCATAGATGCCGAACGGCTCGTAGTGGATCTTGGCAATCGAAACAAGATGCGTGCCGTTGTCCTTGTTGAAGGAATCAAGATACGGCTGATGCTGGAAGTAGTTGGCGTCTACATCGCCGCTTTCGGTGGAATTGTTCGGAATAACATAGTCGTCCATAACCTTGATTTCGAGCGTATAGCCTTGTTCCTTGAGCGGCTCAACGCACTGTTCGAGGATTTCGGCGTGCGGAGAGGAGCTTGCAGCAACTTTAATTACTTTGTCGTCTTTTTTGCCGCCGCAGGAAGCAAGTACAGCTGCTGCGAGAAGAGCGGTTCCGATGAGTGTAAGTACCTTTTTCATGATTTTTTACTCCTTTGTGTAAAAATAAGTGTATTTTATATAAAGTCATTTGTTGCGGATACGCTTGTCGCAGGCCTTGGCAAGATAGTTTAACACTTCCTGCAAGATCTGCACAAGAATGATCAACAACAAAGACGATATATACATTTTATCCGGCTGGTTGCGGTACAGACCAAACTGGATGGCAACCTTGCCGAGTCCGCCGCCGCCGATAAGGTAGGTCATCGGCGTATAGCCTAAGATGGTGGTGATGGCGATGGCCGCACCTAAAATGAGGGACGGCTTCGCTTCGGGAACAACGACCTTCATCATGATTTGGAAGTTGGTCGAACCCATGGCTTGCGCGGCCTCAATGACACCGGCATCCACTTCGCGAAGCGACGATTCAATCATACGTGCCACAAAGGGAGCTGCGGCAAGCACCAAATGGAAGATGAACGCCGTGTCGCCGATACGCGAGCCAACGACGGCTGCCGCAAGCGGCTGGGTGATGACCAATAATATAATGAAGGGAATCGAACGGATGACGTTGACCACAAAGCCGACGATGCCGTTAACATACCGATTAGGGAAGATGCCGTTTTTGGAAGTGCCGTATAGCAGAATGCCGAGCGGCACACCGATGAGGTAGGCAAGAAGCGTGCTGACGACGGTCACGATGAGTGTAGATTGTACGGCTTCGCCGAAAAATGCAAGATTTTGTGCGGAAAAGATCTCACTCATGCGCTCACCTCCTCAAAAACGACATTGTGTTCGGTTAAATACTGCTTGACGCGTTTCGCGGAAGCTTCGTCGTTCGGCAGCTGCAAAATCATCTGGCCGAAGGATTTTCCTTCGATATTTTTGGTGTCCGCACCCAAAATATTGACCGGTGCGTGACACTCCATCACAAGGTTGGAAATGAGCGGCTCGAATGCATCTCTGCCGTCGAAAGCCAAGCGGATAATGTTGTCGGAAATCATGGATTCCACCGTTTCGGTTTTGGGAAGGATCAGCTCACGCGCTACCTTGGATTTGGGTGCTATGAACACTTCCTTCACGTTGCCGGTTTCCACTACCACGCCGTTTTCCATAACGGCTACGCGGTTACAAATCTGTTCAACCACTTTCATTTCGTGGGTAATTACGATAATCGTTACGCCGAGGTCGCGGTTGATATCCTGCAAAAGTGCCAAAATCGAACGGGTCGTGTTGGGGTCGAGAGCGCTGGTGGCCTCGTCGCAGAGAAGAACCTGCGGGTCGGTGGCGAGCGCTCGGGCGATGGCCACGCGCTGCTGCTGGCCGCCGGACAGCTGTGCCGGATAGGCGTTTATGCGGTCGGCAAGTCCCACGCGTTCGAGAAGAGCTTTGGCTTTTTCGATGGCTTTCTTTTTGGGAACGCCGGTGATCTCCATGGGATAGCACACATTGGCAAGAGCCGTGCGCTGGGCAAGCAAGTTGAAATTTTGGAAGATCATGGCAATCTTGCGGCGCGTTTCGAGAAGCTGCTTTTTGTTTAAGGAAGCAAGGTCAACGCCTGAAAAGAGGACGCTGCCGTCGGTCGGACGCTCCAAAAAGTTGATGCAGCGCACGAGTGTGCTTTTGCCGGCACCGGAAAGACCGATGACGCCGAAGATATCGCCGTCGTTGATGGTAAGGCTGACGTTTCTTACGGCTTCGACTGAGCCGGAAACCGTTGCGAAGGTCTTGCTTACGTTTCGTAATTCGATCATGCTGTTAAACTCCCTCTGCGGTGTTGTGTGCATTTGGGTCAAAACACCGACAAAAAAGTCCGGATGCGTTTGATTGCTCCCGGACATGAAATCAATAAATTAGGGTTAACCGATAAAAACTAACCGATCGAACGGCACAACGACAAACCCACACATTGTTCATGTCCGGGGCGAAACATTCGGTCAAAGCAGAGAGCGGATTGAAACGAAAATCTCATGTGATATGCCATCCTTTCGCAGAAGTCAAAAGAGGAAGCTTATGAAGTGCGCTTCTCTTTTTGTTGGCGATAGTATAACACAGAAAACCGGTCCTGTCAAGGGGCAAATCGCACTTTTTGTACATTTTGTCAGTTTTGCCAAAGTTGATGGCGGCTGTGACGGTCAAATCCGGTGAAGTTGGATAAAGAAGGCGGCTTGCTGCCGGAAATCGCCGCCTTTGGCGGCTGTCGGTTGCCGCCGAGGGCGGCGCAAAAGCACGCTCGGACGTGCAAAAAGTTGCCTGTGGCAAGTTTTTGTGCGTCGGAGACCGCCG
>URCT01000178.1 GCA_900546385.1 uncultured Eubacteriales bacterium
TTGCACGTCCGAGCGTGCTTTTTGGTTACTTTTTGCACGACGCAAAAAGTGACAACTCGTTCTCTTTGCAGAGAACATCGAGGTTTTCCAAACCTCGATTCAGCCCACCGCAATGGCGGTTTCGCACGAACAAAATTAAAACCTTTCCAAAAGGGAGCTCCGAGGTTTTCCAAACCTCGATTCAGCCCACCGCAATGGCGGCTTCGCACCAACAAAATTAAATCCTTTCCCAAAGGAGGATTCGAGGTTCTGCAAACCTCGAATCAGCACACCCAAACAAAACTTCGCACAATGCCAATTATATCCTTTTGCCGCTCCGCGGCATTTCAGGGCGGCATAGCCGCCAAACGCGTTCCCTGCCGGGAACGTTTCCATACTTTTTGTTAGGCACAAAAAGTATGACAAAAAAGCATTCTTGCCGCTTCGCGGCAAAAACCTACCTCTTGCTAAAGGTGGCACACGCCGTGTCCGTGCAGGAATCGGCATAGCCCGGACCGACATGAACCTCGTTTGCCGTGCAATACCCTTCCGTGTCATGATACATACAGTTCTTGACACTGCAAATAATCCCTTTGATGTGCTTGGGCGGATTGTTGAGATTTTCGGTGATATCTTCGTCAAAAAATCCTTTTGCCATTTTTCAAAATCTTCCTTTCACATTTCACAGTTTCTGTTTCCTGTCCCTATTTTTTCCGCAACTCGCCTTTTTATGTATCCTATCCGCAAGGAGGTCCTTTCTTTTATGCTTTATACCATCGCCGACACACATTTATCCCTCACAACCGAAAAACCCATGGATGTTTTCGGACCGCGCTGGGCAAATCACGACCAAAAGCTACGCGAAAACTGGCTGAAAACCGTTACCGAAAACGATACGGTCGTGCTTCCCGGCGATATTTCCTGGGGCATCTCCTTGGAGGAAGCTCTCGAAGACCTGAAATTTTTGGATGCCCTGCCCGGCCGCAAGCTCATCGGCAAAGGCAACCATGACTATTGGTGGACAACCGTCAACAAAATGACCAAATTCTTTGAGGAAAACGGCATTACCACCCTTTCGTTTTTGTATAACAACGCGTATTTGGTCGAAGACAAAATCGTTTGCGGCACGCGCGGCTGGATGAGCGAATTCGGCGTCAAGGCCGAGGATGAACGCATTATCCGCCGGGAGGCCGCACGCTTGGAGCTGTCGCTCTCGGATGGCGAAAAGCTTGTTCAAGCCGCACCGCAGGCCAAAAAGCTCGTTTTTCTGCATTATCCGGTCGTGTTCGGCGATTTTATCAACGACAGTATGCTCGATGTTCTCTATCGCCACGGCGTGGAGGATGTCTATTACGGGCATTTGCACAATGTGCGCGAAAGCCAGCTCGACAAGGAATATCTCGGCATTCGCTTCCACCTGATCGCCGCCGATTATGTCGGATTTATGCCGCAGCCCATCGAATAACCACATATAAGCAAAATTGCCGCCGGTGTCAAATGCATCGACGGCAATTTTTACGGACGGTTATATGCTTTACGAAACTGTTTTTTCGTTCGGAAAACGTTTCACAAAATCCCGATAGTACCAGATAAGCCCGATCACAGTCGTCAGCGTCTCCGAGATCGGAAACGACAGCCAGGTGTAACCGAGACCGACGAACGAAAACAGCCAAAAAATCGGCACAAGGCAGATCACCTGCCGGAACAGCGACAAAAACAAGCTCTGCCCGGCCTTGCCGATGGCTTGGAAAATGGTCGGCGAAATGAGCGAAAACACCGCCGGCGCAAAGCTTGCACCGATGATGCGAAAGCCGGTTTTTCCGATTTCAAGCACCTCTTCGCTTTGCGAAAAGATTTTGATCAAAACATCCGGAATCACTTCAAACGAAAAAATGCCAACCGCCATGAGGGCAAGAGAAAACAAAACCGAATCGCGCACGATTTCCCGGCATCGGTCATAGCTCTGTCGGGAATAATTGTAGCTTAATACCGGCACAATGCAGGTTTGAAGCGCGAAAAGCGGAATAAAGAAAAACGACTGCCACTTGTAGTACAATCCAAGCACGGTCACCGCCGCGTCCGAGAAGCCGGACAGAATGACATTGAGAAGCATTATGTAAACCACATACAGCATCTGCATGAAAATGGACGGAAAGCCGTAAAAGTAGATCGGCCTTATGTATTCGCCGAGCTTTTTGAACTGCGGCGGACGTCTTGCACCGCGCACACCCGTGATGACAGCCGCGGCAATTTGCCCGATAACCGTCGCGACAGCCGCACCGGCCACGCCCATTTTCGGAACAAAGCCGAACCCGAAGATAAAAAGCGGATCAAGCACAATGTTGATAAGCGCACCGACCACCTGTGCAATTGTCGGAAGCTTCATGTTGCCCGACGCTTGGTGGACTTTGGTAAAGCAGCCCTCCAAAAACACGCCGATGCTGCCGACCGACACGATGTTGCCATAGGTCACCGCGTCCTTTATGACCTGCGGTGACGAGGTGCAAAGCTTGACAAACGGCTCCATGACACACACCGCAAGCACCGCAAACACCGCCCAGGACACAAGTGCAAGCACAAGACCCGTTCCGGCGGTTTTATCGGCATCCTCGTTTTCGTTTTGCGCATAGCGGCGCGCCATAAACGTGTTGACGCCGACGCCCGTGCCGACCGCAAGTGCGGTGATGCATAACTGGATCGGATAAATGACCGACAACGCCGTTAAGCCGTCGTCGGAATAATGTCCGACAAAATAACTGTCCACCACGTTGTAAAGTGCCAAAATCAACTGTGCCAGCATGACCGGCGGCGCGATTTTGAAAAGGATCTTACCGATTTTTTCCGTGCCGAAAAGCTCAGCCGTGTCGCTTCCCTTAACCGGAAGCGTCTTCAAATGCTTCATGTGTTTCTCCGTATGTGCCGCATTGCGGAAATTGAAAAAATTGCATTTTAACGCAAGACAGGACGTCCTTTTGCGGACGCCCGTCAAGTGTTTATAAAATATTATGTAAACTTATTCTTTCATCAGGCGCATGATCATGCGGTTGTTCTTGATGAGCTCCATCACGAGCACCGAAATGACAATGCCGCCGACCGCCTGCACGAGGTTGCCGGGAATGGCGCCGAGTGCGCCGATTCCGTAGCCGAGCGCAGTCGCTTCGTACAAGAAATAGCCGAACACCATAACAGCTTCTGCAAAGATCGCAGACAAAAGACGTGCCACAAAACCGTTGATACCGGCCAACGACTTGTAAGCAACATAAGCCACAAACGCCATCAGCGCTTTGATGACAAGCGTTCCGGGTGCGAAAATACCAGAGGCGAGAATGAGATCGGCAAGCATC
>URCT01000179.1 GCA_900546385.1 uncultured Eubacteriales bacterium
CCGACGAACGGGCTGTATCTCCCCGAAAAGATTTATGTCCATCTGTACAAGGAAAATCCGCTTGTTTTGGACATCGACACACCGCTCGAATCGTTTGACGGAAAAACCGCTTTTCAAGTCTCCCAAGAGGCGTTCGGCTATCACAAATCCCAGCACTGGACGTGGTTCTACAAATGGCTGTACGGCAAAAACGGCAACATCACCAAAGCCTCGCAGATAAAGTCCTACAACCCGGCAAACTATGGCTTATATTATTCGTCGGTCGGTGAGGACACCGGCACGAACGATATGCTTGAAAACGTCAAGACCTACGGCGAGCTTCAGGCCGAAGAGGAAGAACGCCAAGCGGAATTACGGCGCAGGGAAGAAGAACAACGCTTAAAGGAACAGGAAGAATACGAGGCCGACACCGTCCGCTTGGAGGAAGAAGCACGCGAGACCGAGCGTCTTGCCGCCGAACAGCGCGACAAAAAGCAGGCGCAGTTAGTCGTATCGCTCAGTCTTCTCGGAACGGCCGTTTTGGTCGCCATTCTGTTCTTCTTTGTCTTTCCGCGGAAACCGCGCCGCAGAAGAAAACCGCTCCCCAAAACACAGAATTCGGAAAGGTGATGGATGCTTCATGAATCCGCGCGAAGAGTTGGACGGCGTGACCGTCATCATCCCGTCCTTAGATCCGGACACGCGCCTGGGCGAAGTCGTTCGTTCCCTGCAAACGGAAGGCTTTACCGACATTCTTTTGGTAGACGACGGCAGCAAACCGGAAAACAAGAAGTTTTTCCCGTCCGGCAACGGCATAACCTTACTCGTTCACGAAGTCAACCGCGGCAAAGGCGCAGCCTTGAAAACCGCGTTGCGCTATATTCTCGAAAACCGGCCGCAGACGCGCGGCGCGCTCACCTGTGACGGCGACGGCCAGCATTTGGCGTGCGACGCACGGAGCGTTTGCGAAGAAATGCTAAAAACCGGCGCGTATGTCTTAGGCGTGCGCGACTTCTCCTTGCCTGATGTGCCGCGAAAAAGCCGCATCGGCAATCGCGCCAGCGCCGCCATGCTTGCGCTGATCAGCGGCGTATCCTTGCGCGACACGCAAACCGGGCTTCGCGCGATTCCGCCATCCCTTCTTGCGCCGATGGCCGCCGTTTCCGGCGATCGGTTCGAATATGAGACCAATGTGCTGTTAGAGCTAAAGAATATGCACGCGGCCTATGCGCAAGTCACCATTCAGACGGTGTATCTCGACAACAACAAGGCTTCGCACTATCGCCCGTTTGCCGATTCGATGCGCATCGCGTCCTTGCTTCTAAAGTACATCGGCAGCTCTCTTGCGGCGTTTGCGGCGGACATAGTGTTATTTTCACTGTTCAACCATCTGCTCCAGCTCGGCATTATCGCATCGACCGTGCTTGCGCGGCTGTTCTCGTCACTGCTCAACTTCTCACTCAACCGAAGCGTGGTTTTCAAAAGCCACTCGTCGGTGGTAAAATCGGTGGCGAAATACTATGCGCTCGCCATACCGGTCATGCTCGTTTCGGCCTTCGGCGTAACAGGCTTATGCACGCTGCTTCACCTGAATGCGGACAGTCTTGCGGTAACGCTGCTCAAAATAGCGGTGGATACGATTTTGTTTCTCCTCAATTTCCGGTTGCAGAAATATTGGATTTTCCGCGAAAAAAAGTAAGTATTTGGAAAGGACAACCCTCATGGCACAAAACAATCGGCTGACAAAAAACGGTGAATTTGTCAGCAAGGCACAGCGCAAAGAAAGACTGCCGGGCACCTCCGGCAAAGCGGCAAAGCTCAGCATCGGAAAGGTCGTCTTTCGTGCGTTTTTAAGTCTCTTTACCCTGCTCATCTGCTTCGTGATTGCCGTTTTGGCGGCGGCATATGTGGTTTTGAACGGCCCCTGCAAGCCGCTTCGCGACCGGTTGGTGTTATCCGCCATGCAGGCCAGTGCCACCAAATGGGTTCCGGGCTTGTTTTTACCCGGCGAAACGGTGGAGGAAATCGTTGCAAACAGCTATGTGGTCAACACCGACGTCATCTCGCTCGACGAATACGAGAAAAGCAAAGAGGACACGCAGACAACGGAGGATGAATGGGCAAACGCCATTGACGGAATGCTTTTGGAATCGGTCAAGGGCGCGACGTTTGACGGCTATATTCTGCTTATCAAAGATCCGTCGCGCGTGTTTGTCGGCACCTCCAGCGATTTCACAAAAGGCCTTGCCGGTATGCGCATTTTCGATATTGTCAAGAAAGAAGACGCAGTTGCCGCCATCAACGGCGGTGAATTTGCCGATCCGGGCGGAAGCGGCACGGGCAACAACCCGATGGGCATCACCTATGCGCGCGGCGAATGCGTATGGACCGATTCGTTAAAGCGGACGTTTATCGGGTTCGACAAGGACAACAACTTGGTCGTATCGGAGCCGATGGACAAAAAAACCGCCGACACGCTCGGCATCCGCGACGGCGTCAGCTTCCAGACCGGCAACATCTTGATCACCAATCAAGACGGCAACGTCACCATGCACTATGCCGACAACAACACCGGCACCGCCCAGCGCACCGCCATCGGACAGCGCGCCGACGGAACGGTCATTCTGCTTGTCACCGACGGCAGAAGTGCCAGCAGCCTTGGTGCAACACGCAACGATGTCATCGATGTGATGGTCAAATACGGGGCTATCACAGCCGGAATGTTAGATGGCGGTTCCTCCAGTCTTATGTATTACGAGGACTACTTCACCAAATACGGCATCGATGAAAGCACACTGGACGAATATCAGAAAAAAGGTCTTGTGAATCACTACAAAGCCTTTACCAATCCGCGCCGGATTCCCACCTATTTCTGCGTGGCTCGCGAAGAGGCCGACGCACAGACAAAAGGAGGCGATGCGGCATGAAAAAAGGCACGTTTGACAACAAATATCTGTTAACCGAAACAGGCGACGAACGTTTCGAGCCGGCGGAACCGCTATCCAAAAAACGCCGGATGCCGGTATTCTACCGGGTGTATCTGACGCTTCTTGCGATATTTGCCGTTCTGTTAGTCATCGGCGCGTTTTTCCTAAACGCATGGCTGAAAAACTACAACGAAGGCATTCCCGAAACAGTCTCCCAGCGCTTTTTTGAAAGCTGCTTTGAGAAAGCGGATGTAAACACGCTGCTAAGCTACACGACCGTTTCGCCGAGCGAATTCGAAACGGCTGATCAATATGCCGCACATATCACCGCGCTTCTAAAGGAGAATCCCCTCACCTACACCAGCATTTCCTCCGGTTCGGAAACGGACA
>URCT01000180.1 GCA_900546385.1 uncultured Eubacteriales bacterium
AATCGGTGCGAAAGGGTTACCTTTGTGCTGACGCAAGACTGCGAAGTTTCGAAAAAGGGATGTTTTGCTGCAAGCTCACAGTAGGATTTCACAGATGAAATTTGTTGCTGCACGTTAGTTTGGGTGCGGTGGGAAGTTGAAGTTTTGTTCTGCTGAAAAAAGCTCTTCTTTATTGGTTGGTCTTGCATGTGCTGAAAAGAAAAAACTTTTTTCTCAAATCAAAGGCGTTTTTTGTAGAAAACGTTTCTAAATGCACTTGAAAGCTACCTTTTTACGCACAAAAGTTTTTCTTTTGCACAAACCTTTCCTTATCGCCACCCAAAGCAACCCTTTTCCACCACAAACACCGCAAATTTCCACCCAGCCATAACCTACTGTCTGCAAAGAATAAGGCTGTTCTTTTAATCTTCGCTCTAACTCCTTACGCTGTAACGCCGGAACCTCGCACCGATTCAAAGCCTTTACGCCGCCGTTTTGCAGGCAAAACCGGTTTCAAAACGAGCCGCCGGAAAACTCTGCTTAAATCTTTTCCGACAGAGCTTTGAATCGTCCCCGGAGTCCAGAGGTTCGCAAACCTCTGGTGTACTTTTGGTTCTTTTCGTACACGCGAAAAGAATAAAACCGTTTTCCCTTTCCGGGAAGCTCCGAGGTTCCGCAAACCTCGAACCAGCGCACCGCAGCCGCGGCTTCGCACTAACAAAATTAAAACCTTTCTTAAAAAAGGCTCCGAGGTTCTGCAAACCTCGAAGCAGCCCACCCAAATTGCCTTTCCAAAAAAACACCAAAAAAACATATAAAGAGAGGTACAACCTATGAAGAACAAGTACGATGTCGCCGCCTATATCTGGCCGAGCTATACCGGCGACGAACCGAGAACACGCATCTTCTGGCCGGAAGGCTACGGCGAATGGCAAACCGTTAAGGCTGCTATGCCAAAATTTCCCGGACACAAGTGGCCGCGCAAACCGCTGTGGGGCTATGTCAACGAGGCCGACCCATATGTCATGGAAATGCAGATAAACGCTGCCGCCGACCATGGCGTCAATGTGTTTATCTACGATTGGTATTGGTTTGACAACCGTCCGTTTCTCGAACAGTGCCTGGATAACGGCTACTTAAAGGCTAAGAACAACGACCGCGTCAAATTCTATATCATGTGGGCAAATCATACCGCGACCACGCTTTGGGATAAACGCACCGCACATCTTGATGTGCCGATCTGGGATCATGGCGCAAGTCCGGAGGTGTTC
Source organism: uncultured Eubacteriales bacterium (assembly GCA_900546385.1). Classification (GTDB taxonomy): domain Bacteria; phylum Bacillota; class Clostridia; order Oscillospirales; family CAG-382; genus UMGS882. The sequence goes on from URCT01000180.1 coordinate 1,251, forward strand.
AAAAACATCTGTGAACGCATGATTGACCAGTATTTCTTACATCCGTCCTATTACAAGATCGATGGCAAGCCGGTGTTCATGTTCCACGACTTATGCAACTTTCTTCGCGGCATCGGCGGCATCGAAAACGCTAAACGCGCTTTGTATGATTTTCAAAATATGGCGATCAAAGCCGGCCTTCCCGGCGTCCATATCCAAGATTGCTTACGCGGCGAACAAGGTATGGCGTACCGTGATCCTAAGCTCGGCTTTGACGGCAGTATGGCGGATGCGGTCGATCTTCTCGGCTTTGACAGTACCACACATTATCAGTTCTGCGGCGTAGTCGATATCAAACGTTCGTATCCCGAAGCACTGGCCGATATGGTCAAAGAATGGGACAAAACGCGCGAAAGCTACAAAGCACCCTATTTTCCGCACGTTTCGCTTGGCTGGGATACCAATCCGCGCTTTGAAACGGTGCGTGACGATATTCTCACCGACTGCACGCCGGAAAATATCAAAAAAGCCTTTATCGAAGCCAAAAAATACATTGATGCCCATCCGGAGCTGCCGGCACCGCTTGTGGTAATCAACAGCTGGAACGAATGGACCGAAACCAGCTATCTTGAACCGGATGATTTGTATGGCTATGGCTACTTAAACGCCTGCAAAGAGGTATTTTTGGGAGAATAACCTATCATACAACAGAAACGAAAAAGGAAGAGAATTATGGCAAACAAGTATGATGTCGCCGCCTATATCTGGCCGAGCTATACCGGCGACGAGCCGAGAACGCGTATGTTTTGGCCGGAGGGCTACGGCGAATGGCAGACGGTAAAGGCCATGAAACCGTTTTATCCGGGGCATACCTGGCCGCGTAAGCCGCTTTGGGGCTATGTCAACGAGGCTGACCCATATGTCATGGAAATGCAGATAAACGCTGCCGCCGACCATGGCGTCAACGTCTTTATCTACGATTGGTATTGGTTCGATAACCGCCCGTTCCTCGAGCAGTGCCTTGATAACGGCTACTTAAAGGCCAAGAACAACGACCGTGTCAAGTTCTACATCATGTGGGCCAATCACACGGCCACCACCATTTGGGATAAGCGGACGGCTGAGATGAACTATCCGATTTGGGATGGCGCTGTGAACCGTGCCGCTTTTGAAACGGTGGTTCGCCGTACCATTGAGATGTATTTCTCGCATCCGTCGTATTACAAGATCGACGGCAAGCCGGTGTACATGATCTATGACCTCGGCAACCTGATTCGCGGTCTCGGCGGCATTGAAAACACCAAACGTGCGCTCGATTGGTTCCGTGAAGAAACCGTCAAAGCCGGTTTTCCGGGACTTGAACTGCAATTGACGCTTCGCAGTGAGCGTGCTATGAATGTGACCGGTCTTGACCCGAAATTTGAGGGCAACATGACGGCGGCGGTGCACGCGCTCGAATTTGACAGCGTGACGCACTATCAGTTTGTTCACATTACGCCCATGGCGCGCAAGTATACCGACATTCTTGCCGACATTGAAAAGGAATGGGACTACATTGACCGCACGTTCAAGATGCCGTATTATCCGCACATTTCGGTAGGCTGGGATTCCAGTCCGCGCTATAATGCCGATCGGCATGACGCGTGCCTTGAAAACACGCCGGAAAACGTGAAGAAGGGCTTTGAAATGGCAAAGGCGTATATCGATGCGCACAAGAATCTGAAAGCGCCGCTTGTCACGGTCAACAGCTGGAACGAATGGACGGAGACCAGTTACCTTGAGCCGGATGATTTTTACGGATACGGGTATTTGGAAGCCATTCGCAAGGTTTTCGGAAAGTAAAGAAAAAAGGCGGGATTTCCGCCTTTTTTCATGAAAGCCGCCAAAAGGCGGCTTTCTATATTTGCGAAGCCGCGGCTGCGGCGAGCTGAATTGAGGTTTGCAGAACATCGGAAGTTTTCTTAAAAAGGTTTTAATTGTTGCGGTGCGAAGCTGCGGCTGCGGTGTGCTGATTC
>URCT01000181.1 GCA_900546385.1 uncultured Eubacteriales bacterium
AAGTAGGGCAAAAAACTTTGAAACTTTCCTATGGAAAGTTTGTCCCTGCCGGGACAGCACGCCCTGCGTGCTTTTTGGCCGCCTGCGGCGGCATTTTTTGTTGCTGACGCAACAATTTTTCGCCGCCCTTGGCGGCGCATCCTTCCGGCGGCAAGCCGCCTGTACGCTATTCGTTTTCGCCGATGCGCGTGTCTGCCGGCAAAATGATCCGTACCGTTGTGCCGACACCTTCGGTGCTGTCTACCGAAATGGTGCCGTTGTGCGCATCAATGATTTCTTTGGCAATCGAAAGACCAAGTCCCGTGCCGCCGGCACCCGTCGAACGCGACTTGTCCACGCGGTAGAACCGCTCAAACAAATGCGCGATATCCTCTTGCGGAATGCCAATGCCGTTGTCGGTCACTGTGATCTCATACTGCTTCTTTCCCTGCAAATGCGGAATCAGCCGAACGGCAATTCTGCCGCCGTCGGGCGTGTATTTGATGGCGTTTCCGATGATGTTCGCCACCACCTGTTCAATGCGCTCCTTGTCGCCGTATAACGGCAAAGAGCCGGTGCCGGTGCATTCATAGGTCAGCGTGTGCGTATGCGCGTGCGCTTCAGTTTGGAGCGCTTCACACATCCGGTCTAAGGTCTCGCCGATATCAAAGGTATCCGGACTCCAGGTCATGCGGCGGTTGTCTAAGCGCGACAATACAAGCAAATCCTTGACAATGCGCGTCATGCGGTCGGATTCGTTGATGACAATGCCCAAAAAACGCTTGCGGAACGGAAGCGGCATATCATCGTCATCCAAAACCGTCTCGGTCGCACCTTTGATGCTGGTGAGCGGCGTGCGAAGCTCATGCGAAACATTGGCAATAAACTCGCGGCGGCTCTTTTCCAATAGCGCACCCTCCGTAATGTCCTGCAAAACCGCAATAAAACCGGTTTTCGTGCCGTTATCGTAGGCAAAAACCGAAAAATCGATGCTTGCCGTCAGCTCACGTGTGCGTACATCGCTGAGCGTATGCTCGGCAATGTGTAACCGCTTTTCTTTTTTCAGCCGCTTCATGGAGACTTCGGTTAAGCCTAGCAGCGCGGTAAATTCGCTGAAGGTCGGTTCACTGTTTTCGGGAAGCGACAGCATTTTTAACAAACTCGGATTTAAGTGAATGACATTGCCTTTGACGTCAAACGCCGCAACACCGGCTTGCAGACAGTTGACAATGTTGTTTAGCTTTTCGCGTTCATCGGATACTGCGTCTAAGTTGGTTTCGATAACCTCGGCCATTTGGTTGAAGCCGCGCGTCAGTGCGCCGATCTCGTCGCGCGACCGGCTCACAAGCCGCCTGGAATAGTCGCCGGAGGCAATTTCCTTGGTGCCGCGCGTGATGTTTTTGATGGGCAGCGTGATGGCTTTTGCCAAAAAGAAAGCCATGATCACGGCAATCACAAGACCGATGATGAGGGATTTGATGATAATGGAAAACAAGACAAACGACAGCGACTGCATTTCGGAAAGATCGTCTTTGATGTAGATGATACAGCTGTGTTCGTCGTTTTGAAAGCAGATGGCATAATCGAGATATTTGGTGCCATAGGGCTGCTTTTTGGCGGTTTTTCCGTTCATGGCCGAAAGAAGATTTTCGGTAAGCTCCACCCCGGAGGCGGTGGCATCGCTGGAGGAAAGCAGACCGGCGTGCGCATCGAGTATATAAAAATTCCGATAGTTATCAAAGCCGAAGGAGGAGGAATAGGCAAGAAGCACCTCTTTGATCTTGGTCGGATAATCTTCATACAGCAGTGCTTCGTCAATGCGGTCGGAGGCGGCGCTGTCAAAGGCGTCGTCTAACTGGGAGACAAAGTCGGTATTACAGTATTCATAGATGCTGTTCATCAAGAAGATCCCGACGGTTGCCATAACGGCAATGATAAACACGATGAAGATGAGAACCAACTTGGAATTGAGTGTCTTATACACCGGCCGCTGCCTCCTTTCCGCCGGATTGATTTTTCGTTAACGGCCGCGGATCGGCATGACGAGATAGATGTAGTAGGAATCGGTGTTCTTTTCTTCATCCTCATCGGTGGCTTTGATGACCATGCCGCGGTTGCCTTCGGCGACACGGAGCAAGACCTTTTGGTTATCGCAGGCACGCAGCGCGTCGATGAGGAAATTCTGATTGACCAAAACTTCGCATTCTTCGCCGTCCATATGCACCGGGATCAAGTCATTGACCTTGCCGCTTTCGGTTTCGCAGGAGATGCGGAGCGTGTCGTTTGCAAAGTGGAGCTTGGCACTGCTGTGCATTTTTTCGTTGACGATGGCCACGCGTTCCAGGCACAAAATGAGGGCATCGCGATCGACCTCCGCCTTGAGCAGGTATTCGGGCACATAGCGTTCATAGCGCGGAAATTCGCCGTCGATGAGACGGATCATGATATACAGGTTGTCCATGTGGACAATGATGTGTTTGTTACCGAGCTCGAAGGCGATTTCGCTGTCCGAATCGTCCATAATGCGAAGCAGATTCTGTTCGGCTTTTCCGGGCAGAATGAACGAAAGGCTCACATCGGGACAATCGACGGCACTTTTTTCCTTGCGGACGGCAAAGCGGAAGCCATCGATGGCGGTCACGGTGAGGGTATTGTCCTTGATTTCGAACAATGCGCCCTTCAAAAGCGGATTGGAATCATCCTTAGAGATCGAGAAGAAGGTTTTGTTAATGAGGTTCTTAAACTGTTTTTTGGTGATGGCAAAGGCGGTATGGCCTTGGATTTCGGGCATATCGGGATAGGTGGAGCCGTCGCGGCCCATAATTTGGAAGGTTGCGTCGCCGCAGGTGAGGGTGATGACGAATTTATCGTCGCAGGAGAATTCGACATCGCCTTCGGGCATACTGTGGATGATGGGGACGATCTGCGGATCGGCGATAATGCAGCCTTCGGAGCTGACATCGGCGTCAACGGAGGTTTTGATGCCCTTTTCGACGTCGTAGCAATAGAGGAGAATCTGGTTATTCTCGGCGCGCATATAGATGCCGCTTAAAGCGGATTCGGCGCTTTTGCTTTGGGCGATGATACTGACGGGGATGATGGCTTTTTCGAAAGCGTCCTTGTTAACGGTGAATTTCATCTGAGGTTCCTCCGGAATGGAATTTTTTGCACGCGGAGCGTGCTGCCCCGAATGGGGCAAACTTTGCGTGTAAACGAAAAGTTTCAAAAGGATTTAATTGGATTGCACGAAGTTGT
>URCT01000182.1 GCA_900546385.1 uncultured Eubacteriales bacterium
GTACCTGTCCGCTTTTCTGATCGACCGTCACGCCGGGGAAATTGCCGACGTGCTGATTGCTGCCGGTCAAGGCGTTAAATAAGGTCGTCTTTCCGCAGTTCTGGTTTCCGATTAAGGCAATCGTCATAGAGCTATAACCTACTTATGTATCAATTTTGGCTCGCAAAATCCAAAAATTCTGTAAATGCGCAAAAAACTGCCACGCAGCAAAGAAAATTTACGGCGTGGCAGAAATAGGTGGCTTATTTTGCCGTGATATATCCTTTGAAGGTCAAAAACTCGGCAATTAACACTGCACCGCCGGCAGCACCGCGAAGTGTGTTGTGAGAAAGCCCCACAAATTTGTAGTCGTACAGCTTATCCTCGCGCAAACGGCCAGCCCAAATCGCCATGCCCTTGTCGCTTTCACGGTCAAGCTTAGCTTGCGGGCGGTTGTCTTCTTCGCAGTAGTGTAAAAACTTTTCGGGTGAGGAGGGCAGATTCAAGCCGTTTCCGAAGGTGTCCCATGCACGCAAGATTTCTTCTTTGGTTGGTTTGTTTTCAAATTTCACAAACACGGCCGCCGTATGGCCGTCGCTGACTGGCACACGAATGCATTGCGTGGTAATAACGGGCGAGTCGGTCGGCACAATGGCACCATCCTTCAATTCGCCCCAGATTTTCAACGGTTCGTTTTCGCTCTTTTCCTCTTCGCCGCCGATGTACGGAATGATATTATCAATCATTTCCGGCCAATCCTTAAAGGTTTTTCCGGCACCGGAAATGGCTTGATAGGTCGTAACGACGACTTCCCTAATGCCGAATTTGCGTAACGGCGTCAAAAGCGGAACATAGCTTTGGATGGAGCAGTTCGGCTTGACGGCGATAAAGCCGCGCGTGGTGCCGAGACGCGCACGCTGGGCATCGATGACGGCGATATGCTCCGGGTTGATCTCGGGAATGACCATCGGGACGTCCTTTGTTCCGCGATGAGCGGAGTTGTTGGAAACAACCGGCGTTTCAGCCTTGGCATAAGCCTCCTCCAAAGCACGGATTTCTTCTTTTTTCATATCAACGGCGCAGAACGTGAAATCGCACAGAGAAGAAACCGTCTGTACGTCCGAAGCGTCGTAGACTTTCATGTTTTTAACCTTTTCGGGAATCTCCGCGTTCATTTTCCATTTTCCGGACACGGCTTCCTCATAGGTCTTGCCGGCCGAGCGGCTGCTTGCTGCAAGTACGGAAATTTCGAACATCGGGTGTTCCGCAAGAAGGGTGATGAAACGCTGACCGACCATTCCGGTGGCTCCGATGATGCCGGCTCTAAGTTTGTTTGCCATGGTATTGTTCTCCTTAAAGTGTAATATTGAGGTGGGTGATTCCGGAAAAGGCCGGGTTATTCATATTTTGCGCGAGGACCGCCAATGTATTTGGGACGTGTGCGTGCAAAGGTGACAACCGCTTCGCCGATAGTCTTTACGGAAAGGCGAACCGGCACGGCAACACGCTTTAAGTGCATACCGATGAGTGTCTGACCAATGTCAATGCCCCAATCGGCTTTGATTTCTTCGACCAGGCACGGCTCGTCAAAGCCGGCATACGCTGCAGTGGCAAAGCTTCCGCCGGCGTGTTCGTGCGGCACGGCCATCACTTCGGTAAGACCGTATTTTTCGGCGCAGGCGCGTTCCACCACGATGGCGCGGTTGAGATGTTCGCAGCATTGGCAGGCAAGAAACATTCCGCGCTTGTTGGTTTCTTCGAACAAAACCTCAAACAGGTCTTTCGCCGGATGAATATCGCCGCTTGTTCCGATTTTTTGGCCGAGCACCTCGCTGGTCGAACAGCCGACGACCAAGATTTGACCGGGTTTGGTCGGTGCCACGGCAAACAACTCGTTTACGGCATCGAAAATTTGAGAGCGAATCGATTTTTCAGACATAGTATCCATCCTTTCGGTAAAAAGAAACGGAACGGCAGGTCAAAGCGATTGCTGCCGTTTTCCGTCATAAAGCGAAGCATTGATAACGGCTCCGAGCAAGAGGATTAAGCAAGACATATAAATCCATAAAAGCAGCATGATAAATGCACCGATGGAACCGTAAATCAACGAATATTTGGAAAAATGGTTCATATAAAACGAGAATACGGTGGATACGAATACCCAGCCGACCGAGGTAAACAGTGTACCCGGCAGAACATTCCAAAAGGTTTGGTGGATGTTCGGTATCCACAAATAAAACAGCGTGACGACCATGTATATCATCGCACCGGTAAACAGTATTCTTGAAATGCTTTGAATATGAAGCTGCGAGAAGAAGGGAAGATAGGTGTTCAGAAAACGGATAATCTGACCGCCTAAAATCACCAAAAATAAGGATACGTAAAACGCAACAATGATCAAAACCGAAAGAATGATCGAGATGATCCATTCGGCAAGCGGCACTGCATATCCGTGCGAACGAAAGATGCGCCGCACCGTGCGTTTGGCGGATTTCATGAAGCGCGACAGCGTGTAGACCGTCAACATAATACCGATGACCAAAAAGGAAAAGTTGCTGTTGTTGCCGATGTACTGCAAATACGTGTCAACAAGCTCCTCCAAAGCGTTCGGTAACAGTGTATAGAAAAACGTGTTCTGAATGTCAAAGCCTTGGATCGCCATGGATAACGAGGCGTGCACTACCATAAGGAGCGGAAAAAAGGCAAACACCAGAAAATAGGCCATTTCAGCGGCGGCAGAGGTCAGATCGTTTTGGAAAAACAAGCGGACGCAGCGGTATAAAAACGAGTCCTTGTTTTTGAAAAAACGCAAAAAACACACCTCCGAAGCTTCCAAAAGCCGATTATTCCCGGTTATTGTACGATCTTTCCGTAAAAATCATACATAGCGTCTAAAAACTCTGCCGTTTTATGGAGATCCTCCCGTATAAGCGGCTCATAGGACAAAAGACGCACCGCTTCTTTGACATGGCGGATAAAGCGCGGCGTACAGCGTTTGACGGCTCTTTGCGATACGAGCGGACAAATCTGCACAGCCCGCGGATCCGGCCGCAGGCGCATCAAAGGCGCACTTTTTGTATCGAACGACACATAGTAAGGGAAAATGCGGCAGGCGAACGGGCGAAAGCGTCTGTCACAACGGCCGTGGCAGAGAAGCATATCCGCATCGGTGTGCGAGGTGTCGCACAGATACGCAAAGCCGTCCGCACCGGCGTGCTG
>URCT01000183.1 GCA_900546385.1 uncultured Eubacteriales bacterium
AAGAAGCACCACGACCATTGCCGGTATCCCGAACGACTTGACCGATAAGTTGGATGCCCAGGCGTTCCATGCCATTCGGACGTTAGTCATGGTGGAATATGCGCGCTGCACCAAGATGCCGGGTGAAGCAGTCGTTAAGGCGTTTGACGGCACATCGTTCGGTATCGACGCGACGGATGAGGACATTCTTGCCGCAAGATCCATTCGGAATATCAGAAAGAATAAGAACGGAGAACTGTAATGCAAACAGCGCGGCAAGCAGTAACTGCTCTTGAAAAGCAGTATTCTCTCCGGCAGGTGAGCGTCAAATCCCTGTCGGATGCCATTGAAAAGAAAGGCTATACCGTTATTCCGTTCCATGCCGTCGGCAACGACGGCGATGTTGCCGCCTTGATACAGGCACTCGGTTTGCAGGCGTTTGTCAAAACGCAAAAAGGCTTTACCTACGAAAACGATAAGTATCGGCTTGTTTTTATCAACGAGGATCTGTCCGAACAAGAGCAGCTTTTTGTTTTGGCACATGAACTCGGCCATGTCTGCTGCGGCCATTCCTCGACGGCAAACGTGATCGGCAAGGATGTCCAACAGGAGCATGAGGCAAATGAATTTGCGCATTACTTACTTTATCCGTCCGCTTGGGCGCGGTTCAAGCTGCTTTTGAAACGCCGCAAACGCGCTTTGACGGTGCTTTGCGCGGCTTTGGCCGGTGTGGCGGTGCTTGCCGCCGTTCTTGCGGCTGTGAGCCGTGAGCAGACATATTACGGCAACTATTATGTGACGTCTACCGGCAACAAATATCATGCGAAAAACTGTATGTTCGTCAAGAACAAAACCAATACCCGGCGTTTGACTAAAGATGACTTTGCGTCCGGCAAGTATGAAGCGTGTGAAATGTGTCTGCCGAAGGAATAAACATTTTTCAACATGAAGCCTTTGAAACCCTGTTGCGGATTGAAATCTGCGACAGGCGTTTTGTTTTGGATGAAGTTTCAAACAGCTGCCGTCGATTGTTGTGACTTTTTTCGATCGCTTCTTGCTATTTTCTGTGTTTTGTGGTACAATATATAAAATTGCAGTAAACCAGCTCGTTTTGTGTATGATAGGAAGTAATCATGGCTTTACATATCAAAAATAAATTCGCACGCTTTGATCCGGGACCGGACATGACCAAGGGCAGCATCATAGCGCACCTTATCTGGTTTTCCCTGCCGCTACTTGCCGGAAACCTGTTCCAACAGCTCTATAACACGGTCGATGCCTGGGTCGTCGGCAACTTTGTCAGCAACGAAGCTTTTTCGGCGGTCGGTACGGTTGGACCGATTATCAATATGCTCATCGGCTTCTTTTTGGGCTTTTCGAGTGGTGCCGGTATTGTCATTTCGCAGTATTACGGCGCAAGAAGGTACGATAAGGTTCACGATACGGTGCATACCGCCATCGTCATGACGCTTGTGTTGGCGGTGATATTGTCGCTTGCCGGAATTTTACTCATACCGCTGATGTTAGACCTTATGAAAACGCCCGAAGAGGTTGTGCCGGAATCGACCAAATACTTGACCATTTATTTTGCCGGTATGGTCGGTCTGATGCTTTACAACATGGGTTCGGGCATCTTACGTGCGGTGGGCGATTCCAAACGGCCGTTTTATTTTTTGGTGGTTTCCGCCGTAATCAATACGGTGCTTGACCTGCTATTTGTCTGCGTATTCGGAATGGGCGTGGAGGGCGTTGCCTATGCCACGATCATTGCACAGGGCGTGTCGGCGTTCCTTGTGATATTGTCTTTGCTGAAAAGCGATACCTGCGTGGTGCTGCATTTTCGAGATTTGCGCATCCATCCGCAAATGCTTGCCAAAATTGTGAAAATCGGCATTCCGTCGGCGATTCAGCCGGCTATCACCGGCTTTTCCAATGTGTTTGTGCAGTCGTATATCAATTCCTTTGGCGCGGACTGTATGGGCGGTTGGACGGCCTATTCCAAAATCGACCAGTTTGTGCTGCTACCTATGCAGTCGATTTCCATTGCAAGCACAACGTTTGTCGGTCAGAACCTCGGTGGCGGCAATGTCAAGCGTGCCAAAAAGGGTATTTCCTATGCGCTTGTCATGTCCTTAGCCTCGACCTTCATCATTATGCTTCCGCTGTTGGTGTTTGCGCCGAATATGGTGGAATTCTTTAATAGCAAAGAAGAAGTAGTGAAATTCGGCACGCAGTTCTTGCGGTTTATCATGCCGTGCTACTTGATCTGCTGCGTCAACCAAGTGTATACCGCCGCTCTGCGCGGTGCCGGAAACAGCCGGACGCCGATGTTTATCATGCTGTTTTCGTATGTTTTGTTCCGCCAAATCTATTTGTATATTATGTCGCAGTACATTTTCAACCATCCGATTTCGATCGCCCTCGGCTATCCGGCCGGTTGGGCGGTGTGCAGCCTTTTGATTTTCTTGTATTATCGGAGAGCCGACCTTGCCAAGGACAGTGTGGTGGAAAACGGCGAAGGTGCCAAAAGCAGTGCCGTGTCGGCCTAAAAAACAAATATAAAAAGAACTCACGTACCGGTGCTTTTCCGTTACGTGAGTTTTTCTTTGCATAAACAACGCTCCGTGCGGCGGCTTACCGTTGCGGCCGTTTAATTCTTCTCGACGATTTTGATGTTTTCGGCGGTGTATCCGGTTTCTTCCATGACGATTTCGGTGATCTGCGCCACTTCGGCACTTAACAAACCGGGCGTTTTGACGATGACATTGATGTTGTCGCCGGTCATAACGGCAAGACAGTCCTCAAAGCCCTTTGCCTTGATCATTTCCTCCACCAGCGCTTCGGTTTCGATTTCGGAGGCGATGCTTATCATGCGGTCAAGGGCTTTATCCTTGACATCCGGCATGGTTTCGGCACTGTCGATGACCACCTGCAGGGTTTCCAAGGCTTCTTCGCGCGAGCGCTCGCGGTTGAGAGAGGCCGAAACGAAATAGCTGTCCGCGCTTGTTTCGGCGGAAACGTTTTCGGATGAGCCGATGTTGTCCACAAGCTTTGCTTCGCCTAAAATTTTGGCACTGTCCGAACTCGGTTCGGAGGTGTACAGATACGAGCCTGTGCCGACCTCCTTTTTCTTAGCGGCACCGAGAATAAAGTCCGAATAGACCGATACGCCGATGATAAACAAACAACAGCAGA
>URCT01000184.1 GCA_900546385.1 uncultured Eubacteriales bacterium
AGCTCTACAAGCTGACGCCGCTGGAGGATGCCTTTGCCTGCAACTTCAATGTGCTCATCGGCGGTTCGCCCAAAACGCTCGGCGTCGGCGATATCATCGAAGAATGGATTGCCTGGCGGCGCGAGTGCGTCAAGCGGGAGTTATTTTTCAACCTTTCCAAAATGCGTGACCGGCTGCATTTGCTTTGCGGTCTTGAAAAGATTTTGCTCGACATTGACAAGGCCATTAAGATCATCCGGGAGACCGAAAAGGACGATCAGGTTCTGCCGAACTTGATGAAAGGCTTTTCCATCGATGAAATTCAGGCGGACTATATCGCCAACATCAAGCTGCGCAACCTGAACAAGGAATACATCTTAAAGCAGATTGACGAAAAAACCGATTTGGAAAAGAAAATTGCCGAAACCGAAAACATCTTAAAGAGCGAGAAAAAGGTCGGCAAGCTGATTGCAGACAAGCTGCGCGACATCAAGAAAAAATATGCCAAGCCGCGCAAAACCGAGATTTTATATGAATATGAAGAACACGCCGAGCCGATCAAGCAGATTGAAGCGTATCCGGTTGAAGTGATTTTGACCGCCGAAGGCTACTTCAAGAAAATTCTGCCGCCTAAGACCGCAAATGCCAAAATCGAAGAACATAACCTCAAAGAGGGCGACAAAATCATCAGCTCGTGGAACGTGCAAAACGATTACGATCTGCTGTTTTTCAGCGATATGGGCAACGTGTACAAGGCGAAGATCGACGATTTTGACGCCGTCAAGCCCTCTGCACTCGGCGATTATATTCCGGTGCGGTTAGATTTTGCCGAAAACGAAAAAACCGTCACAATGATCGCCACCAAGGACTATAAAGGCGAAGCGGTCATCTTCTTTGCAAGCGGCAAGGCTGTGGCTCTGCCGTTAAATGTCTACGAAACCAAGACCAACCGCAAAAAGCTCACCGGCGGCTACAACACCGATTCGCCGGCGGTCGGCATCTTCTATCTGCCCGAACACACCGGACGCGGTTTCCAAACGGAATATTTACTGCATTCGTCGCAGGGCCGCGCCATCATTCTCAATTCGTCGCAGCTGACGCGCAAGGTGACGCGCAGCTCGACCGGTGCGACCGTCTTTACCCTCAAAAAAGGACAGGTCATCGATTCTGTACGCGAATTTCACGACGATGGCAGCGAGGCCATGAAGGTGTATGCAAAATACCGCAAACCCAAGCTGCCGAGTGCCGGAACGGTCTTTAACAACGACGAACAGGCAAAGCTGTTTTAAGATGCTCGAAAAAAGCACCGCAAGCCGGCCGATACGAGGTAAAGCCAATGGATAAAAACACTGAAATACTGCAAAAAATCCACGCCAAACGGCGCAAAAAGCTGCTATTTTTACGGATGCGCCTGCAAACCGTTTTCCTATTCTGCATCTTTTTCGGGATGCTTTTATGCGGCATTCTGTTTTTCCTTCTTCCGAAAAAAGAGGTCTCTGAAGCCGAACAGCGCAAGCTTGCCTCCTTTCCGTCTCTAACGCTTCAAACGCTTTGGAACGGCGATTTCACGGCGGGACTTAACATCTACTATTCCGACAACTTTATCATGCGTGATGCGCTTGTCAAGGCGAAATTCGCGCTTGAAGAGCACAAGGGCTTGCGGTTTGACGATGTGAAGATCTATGGCTCGGAAACGGGCGAAACAGCGGAAAACACCGCTCAAACGCCGAAAGAGAGCCAAAAAACGTGCATTGACGATGTGACGGCGTTCGAGAAAATCACCGCGAACCAGCCGAATGCGCCCATGGCCGCCATTGACCTTGAAAATCCCTACTATTCCGATCCGAACAAGCATTTTGATTTCAACAAGGCCGATCTTGACGACCGTTTTGCCGACTATATCAATATGGAAAAGGATCAGCTTGACGGCGAAAAGCGCGGCAATCTGTTTGTGGTCGGCGATACGGCGCTTGAAATCTTCTATGGCAATGAGCAGGTTTCCAAGGACTATGCCGCCGTGTTGAACGCCTATTCCGATGCGCTCGGCGACGGTGTGACCATCTATGACATGATTGTGCCGAACCATTTTGAATACGGTTTACCGAGCAAATACAAGGGCAAAATCGGCAAGGACGAAAAGCCGTTTTTGGATCTTGTCAAAGAGAATCTGAACGGAAAAATCGTGTTTGTGGACATTTATGACACGTTAAAGACGCATTACAACAAGGGCGAATATCTGTATTTCCGCACCGATCATCATTGGACGGGTCTCGGTGCTTACCGTGCCTACGAAAAATTCTGCGAATCAGCCGGTCTTTCCGCCGTGCCTCTCGATTCCTACGAAAAACGCACCTCAACCGGCTTTTTGGGAACGTTGTACAACAGCTCGCTTGACAAGAATCTTGCCGCAAATCCCGACACGGTGGAATATTATGTGACCGATCTTCCGTATGAGCAGACCAACACCAAAAAGGACGGCACGACCTACAAAGGGCGTCTTATCAGTGAATATGCCGACGGCCGCACCAACGGGTATTTGACGTTTATGGGCGGCGACATACCGCTTGCGACCATTAAGACGGAGAACACCTCCGGGCGGAGCATCATCGTGTTCAAGGAGTCCTACGGCAATGCGTTCATTCCGTTTTTGGTGCCGCATTATGACACGATTTATGTGGCGGACATCCGGTCGTTCCCATACAATGCGGTGACGTTTATTCAGAACAATCATATTGGTGAGGTATTGTTCTTAAACAACATTATGACCTCAAACACATCGGCGCGTGTGGCGAACATTTTAGAGCTTTTGCGAAAATAGCGAACGGCTCTGAGAAAAGTTTTCCACAGACATAACAAGGGCTTTTCAACCGGGTGTTGAAAAGAAGCGGAAAAGTTTTCCACAGGCAATCCCCCGATCTTCAACAGGTTTTCCACAGGAGGAAAGGGCGCAAATTGGCTTGATGACAGGGTTTGCGGACTTTTCCACAGTTTCAACACCCCCTACTACTACTATACTCCTATAATAAGAATAAATGTATAGGATATATCACAGGGATTTGCCGCGAAGCGGCGCGCAGATTCGAGGTTTGCAAAACCTCGAAAAGTTTCAAAAGGTTTTAATTTTGTTTGTGCGAAGTTGTT
>URCT01000185.1 GCA_900546385.1 uncultured Eubacteriales bacterium
TGTTTTGATTCTTTTTTCGTTCTTGAAAAATACGTTTTGCTCCAACAAGTCGTTACGCCCTCGGTTTGCCGCATTCCGAGCAGAACTTACCGGTGTTTTTTGCGCCGCATTCGGTGCAAAACCACGCGCCGTCCGGACGCGGTTTGCCGCACTCGGAGCAGAACTTTCCGGTGTTGCCCGTTTTGCCGCAAGCGCAGTTCCAGGCGCCGTTTCCGGCGTTCTGTGCCGGTGCGTTCTGAGAATTACCGCCCATGGCATAGAGATTTGCCGCATTAGCCCCGCCGGCGTTTTGCGCAAAGCCCATGCCGATAAAGCCGCTCATGGCGCCGTTCGGGTTGCCGGCAGCCGTTCGCATAGCGTCGGCTTGAGCACCGACAAGACGCGAAGCCGCAACATTGGGATTTGAGGTCATAATATTTTCTTCCCATTCGGTGATCTTCTTGCGTTGGTCATCCGGGATGGAGACGCCGTTAATGCTGACAGCGAACAGAGCGATACCGCGCTTTTCCTGCCATTCGCCGGTTAACTCTTCCGAAAGAGCCGCCGTCACCTCCTTGGTGTGCGCCGGAATCTCGGAATACATGATTTTCATGGCTGAAATCTGGGCAAAAGCCGGACGAAGCGCGTCCAGTAACGAGCCTTTGAGCATTTCATCGATTTCGGAGCGTTCGTAGGTATCCTCCACATTGCCGCAGACATTCGTATAGAAAAGAAGCGGATCGACAATGCGATAGGAATACACGCCGTTGCAGCGCAGATCGACCGAAAGCTTATAGTTCATGCTTTCGTCCAGCACAACACGGAACGGAACGGGCGCCGGTGTACCGAACTTGTTGCCGGTGATTTCTTTGGTATTAAAGAAATAAATGCGCTGATCTTTGGCCGGTTCGCCGCCAAAGGTAAAACGTTTTCCGATTTCGCTGAACGTTTTTTTGATGTTTTCGCCGAGCGGACCGTAGAAAATACTCGGCTCGGTCGAGGTGTCATAGACAAATTCGCCGGGTTCGGCACAGATTTCAACAACCTTGCCGCTCTCGACAATCATCATGCATTGTCCGTTGTTGACATTGATAATTGAGCCGTTGGAAATGATATTTTCCGAGCCTTTTTTGTTGGAAGAGCGATTGCCGGCCTTTTTTTCGCCTTTGGCTACCAAGACATCCGCATCCAAGCTTTCACAATAGAAATAGTCTCTCCAAGAATCGGCAAGTACGCCGCCAAGCGCACCGGCTCCTGCTTTCAAAAGTCCCATAAGTATACCTCCTGCCGTACTGGCAATATTATAAGTTTTGGTTATAGATTTATTTCGCGTGTTTCGTATGCATTAAAAGCTTCCGCCATGTCCGACGCGTCCGCTGCTGCCGCCACCGCCGGAGAAGCCGCTGCTGCCGCCGCTTGAATGATTTTCGGGCGGATCCTTGGGCTTCGGCTTGCAGACCACGGTGGAATACAGGAAAATGTCACGCGATTCGGTTAAATTTAAGCTTTCTCGTTTGACAAAGGAATCTGCCGTTGTTTTTTTGACTGCCGTATTCATCTGTTTCACTTTCAAATGCGTCAAGAACAGCGCGACTAACAGCGGAACAACAATGACAACGATAAACACAACCGGGTTAAAGAGCAAATACACAATGTCCGAAGCATGAAATTCATCATCCGGGTTGTCGATTGCACCAAGATTTTCGTTGCCCACCCCGTTCGGGTACGGATCAACCGGGAAATGCGGCGTATCCCCGTGATATTTTTTGATTTGTACCACCGCTTCGTCGAGATAGGCTTCGAAGGCTTCAAAATAGTTATCGTCGCGCATATACGGCACGAATTTGTCTTCCAAGGCCGTGATCATCTCGTCGTTAAACACATTATCCGACGCTTCGAGATAATACACGCGCTCTGAGCGGCAAACGTACAACAGAATGCCCGGCAGCTCGCCGCTTCCGGTATCGTTCAAAGCGTCATAATAGGTCTTTGCCGCCATTTCTTTGCTGTATTCGCTCATTTCGTCTTCGGTTACAATGCGGATATAGGCCGTAAGTGCGTCAGCGGTCTGTGAAAGCTCGGTTTCAAGCGTTTCGACCTGCTCATCGGTCAGATAACCGGCAAAGTCATACACAAAAGTCGAATTCGGAATGCTGTCATAGCCGACAGAATCCGAAAGATGATCGGACATATATTCCGCAGCACTTACCGGCAGCGCAAAGCAAACAAGAACAAGAAGGCAAACGACATTCCGTAAAATTAACTTTTTCATGTTTCCACCTCCTATAACAGCGTGATCAAGGCTAAAACAGCCGCCATGACCGCAACGCCGATTCCGAAGGCTTTGAGAAAATACAGATTTCTCTTTTTCTTGGAAACCGGGAACGAACCGACCACTTTTCCGGTTTGACCGTTAATGGCATAGGCATAGTTTTGACCGTCATAGGCGATATGAAGCATCCAAACCGGCAGCATGGAATAACGGACTTTGCCGTCCGAAAAGCTTATCTTGGAGCTTTCCGGAGCAATACCGGAAAAACCGTCGACCGTTCCGGCAAAGGTGCTTTCGGTGGTCGCTTTGATACGGGCGTTGGCACGTGATTCACTTTCGGAAGCCGACACATCGTATTTATCGGCAAGAAAACCGGCAAGATAGCCTGTGTCAAACCGCACTGCCTCTCCCAGATTATAGGGCTCAAGCGCATCCATATAGGCATCATCCGCTTTTTTGGAGGCATCGACCGGGAGATTTTCAAAATCAAGCCTACCGGCACGGAAAATCTTATAATGATCGGTCTTCACATAATCGTTTTCCGAATCGCTCCAATAGCTGTTTCGCTCACCGCGATAAGTAATAGCGGCATTCGCCTGACAGTCAAACATCCAAAACGGCACATAAATACCGCTCATTTCTTCGATTTTTCGTTTATTCTTGAACTCATCCGGCAAAAACGGTAGCTTTTTGCAGGTATCCTCAAAGCTCTGCATCGCCGTTTTTTTATCGATGCGGAACGGCACGATATAATCCGGCTGAAACGTTCCGGCAAACTGATTTTCCACAATGGCCGCATTGCCGCAATACGGGCAGATCGTTGCGCCCATCGACGCAGAACCGGTGATTTCCGCGCCGCAGGCCGG
>URCT01000186.1 GCA_900546385.1 uncultured Eubacteriales bacterium
TCTTCGGTCACCCGTGGCTGCTCTCCGGCATGGATAAAATGTCCAAATCGCGCGGAAACGTTATGTATGCCGACTATCTTGCCGATCTTTTAGGCACCGACGCGGTGCGCTACTATGTGCTTTCGGAAATGCCGTTTTTGAACGACGGAAGCATTACCTACGAAATGCTTGTTTCCAAAATCAACGCCGACCTTGTCAATACGTTAGGAAACCTCGTCAACCGCACGGTTGCCATGGTCAACAAGTATTTTGACGGCGTCATTCAAAAGCCGACCTGCAAAGAGCCGCTCGACGAAGAATTGATTTCAGTCATCCGCGACGGCTTTGCACGTACAACCGAGAAAATGGAAACGCTCCACATCGCCGAAGCAACCGACGAGATCATGACGGTTTTACGCCGCTTGAACAAGTATATCGACGAAACCATGCCGTGGGCACTCGCCAAGGATGAAACCAAGAAAGAACGTCTCGGAACGGTGCTATATAACCTCATCGAGGGCATCCGCATTTGCGCCGTTATGCTCTATCCGTTTATTCCGGAATCGGCTGAAAAGATTATGGGTGAATTAACGCATCCCGAAAACGCCGATAAGCTGTCGCTTGAAGATTGGAAAAACGCTTCCGAATTCGGCCATGAATATGCCGACGGCAGCCGCGTCAATCCCACGCCGTCGCCGCTCTTTATGCGTATCGACGAAAAGGAATTCATGGCAAAATTGGAGGCTGACCGCAAGGCCGCCGAAAAGGCTGATAAAGCCGCCAAGAAAGAGGAAAAGAAAGCTGAAGAACCGGAAGTTACCGAAATCGGCATTGAAGATTTCCTCAAGGTTCGTCTTATCTGCGCGCAGATTTTGGAATGTGAGCCGGTGCCGAAATCCGATAAATTGTTAAAGATCATCGCCGACGACGGAACCGGAAAACGGCAGATCGTTTCGGGCATTGCCGCAAGCTACAAGCCGGAGGATTTAGTCGGCAAAAAAGTTATTCTCGTTTCCAACTTAAAGCCGGCAAAACTACGCGGTGTGGAAAGCAACGGTATGTTACTTGCCGCCGGTACCGAAAACGGCGTTGTCGTATCGTTCTTAGACGATTCGATCAAGCCCGGCACAGTGATTCGATAAGGTATGAATATGCGTTTATTCGACTCACACGCCCACTATGACGATGCCCGTTTTGACGGTGAAACCGAACGGATTCTTGCCGAAGTTCACGCAAGCGGCGTCGAAAAAATCACCAATATCGCCTCAAGCCTTGCCACAAGCAGGGCTTCTGTGCGTTTTGCCGAAACGCACGATTATATCTACTCTTCTGTCGGCGTACATCCGTCCGATGCGGTACGCGATATGCAGAATGCGGATTGGTTAGAACAGCTCGAAGGCCTGTACCGTTCTTCCGAAAAGGTTGTGGCGATCGGCGAAATCGGACTCGATTACCACTACGGCAAAGAAGACAAAGAGGAACAAAAGCTCTGTTTCGACGCACAAATGCAGCTCGCCGCAAAGTTAGATGCCCCGGTCGTCATTCATGACCGAGAAGCGCACGAAGATACGTTAGAGATTCTTGCGCGCTATCCGTCGGTCACCGGCGTAGTCCACAGCTTCAGCGGCAGCTTTGAAATGGCAAAGCAAGTTCTGAAAATGGGCTACTATATTTCGGTCAACGGGGTTTTGACCTTTAACAACGCAAAAAAAACCGTGGATATCGTTACGCGGCTTGACGAGCTTGCACCAAACGCAAGAGAACGCATTCTCATGGAAACCGACTGCCCGTATCTTGCGCCGGTTCCCTTCCGCGGCAAGCTGAACCGTTCGGATTATATGCTGTATACTGCCGAAAAAGCGGCCGACTGCTTAGGCATTTCGCGCGAGGAATTCTGCGAACTGACCTACCGCAACGCCTGCCGTTTTTACCGAATCGATGAAACCGGAATGGTTTTGAGAAAGCCGGCCGAAGCATGAAAAACAACAAAAAAACCGTTTTAATCACCGGTGCGGCGCGCGGAATCGGCGCGGCCTGTGCCGAAAAGTTTGCTACCCTCGGTTATAATATCGTTCTTAACTACCGCACAAGCGAAAAACAAGCGTTGGCACTTGCGGAAACGCTTGGGAAAAACGGCACAGAGGTTCTCTGCGTATGCGCGGATGTCAGCGACGCAAATGCGGTGGAATCGCTGTTTGCACAAACAGAAGCGGCGTTTGGGAATGTGGACATACTCATCAATAACGCCGGAATTTCGCAGATCAAAATGCTTTGCGATGTGACCGAAGCCGATTGGCGGCAGATGTTTGCCGTCAACATGGATTCCGCCTATCTGTGCTCCAAACGTGCGCTTTGCGCCATGGTAACGCAAAAATGGGGACGCATTATCCATATTTCTTCGATGTGGGGCATTTGCGGCGCGTCTTGCGAAGTTCCCTACTCTGCCTCCAAAGCGGCGCTTATCGGCTTTACCAAGGCGCTTGCCAAAGAGCTTGCTCCCTCCGGAATAACGGTCAATGCGCTTGCGCCCGGCTTTATCGACACGCCCATGAACCGCAATGTTTCACCGGAGGACACGGCCGCATTCATCGAAGAGATCCCGGTCGGCCGCATCGGAAAGCCGTATGAGGTGGCACACGCCGCTGCGTTTTTGGCACATGAGGATTCTGGGTATATCACCGGCCAGGTTTTGGCGGTTGACGGCGGAATAACCTGTTAAATTATGCACAATGCAGCCTTATACAGATGCACAAAATCAAGCATAATCACCAAATTTATGAAAAATGTGAAAATTTTGCTAAACTCTCTTGCAAATCGCTCACGTTTGTATTAAAATAAAGATGTATGGATAAAATAACCATAAATATTTTATTTGGAGGAATTAAAAATGTCCGTAAAAGTTGCCATTAACGGTTTCGGCCGTATCGGTCGTCTCGCATTCCGTCAGATGTTCGGTGCTGAAGGCTACGAAGTTGTTGCCATCAATGACCTGACCAGCCCCAAGATGCTGGCTCACC
>URCT01000187.1 GCA_900546385.1 uncultured Eubacteriales bacterium
GGCAACTTTTTGCACGTCCGAGCACGTGCTTTTTGGTTACTTTTTGCACGACGCAAAAAGTGACAATCCGCCCTCCCTTGCAGGGAGAGATTCGAGGTTTTGCAAACCTCGAATCAGCACACCAAAACTACAACTTCACACAAGCCCAATTAAATCCTTTGCCTACTTTTTGTAAAGTACAAAAAGTAGGGCAAAAAACATATTTGCCAATACTTGCCGGATCCCCGGCTGAAAGGATAAACTTATGACTTACTACGTTGATTCCGTTTCCGGAAAACCCGAAAACGACGGACTTTCCGAGAAAACTCCGAAACACCACTACCGCGCACTCGATATCAAACCCGGCGATACCGTCCTCATCAAGGCCGGCAGTACCTTCCGCGATTGCCTTGCCACACCCGACGGCGAAGAAGGCAAACCCATTACCTGGGATATGTACGGCATCGGTGCAAAACCGCTTTTCTTAGGCTCGGTCGATATTTCCGACCCGGCTATGTGGAAAGAAACCGACGATAAAAACATTTGGGCGTATACCGGCACGTTCCCCAACGACGTCTGCAACCTCATTTACGGCAATGACGAAGCCTGCGGCGTTCTCGCTTGGGAATATAAGGATCTGAACGAACAGGGCAAATGGCACTACACCTACATGGGCTACGATATCGACGGCCGCTATGTTCCGCCGGAGATTGCCGCCATGCCGAAAATCTTGTATGTCTACTCCAACGGCAACCCCGCCGCTTACTACGGCCATATCGAATGCGCCGTGTTCGGTCATCGCTGCTTAATTACCGGTAAAAGATATGTAAACATCAACAATATGAGCGGCAAATACAGCGGCGTCCATGTTTACGGACAGTCGTTCGTTAAGAGCGTTTCCATCAAAAACTGCGATTTCCGCTTCATCGGCGGCTGCGTTTGGGACAGAATCCAGCGCATCCGTTTCGGAAACGGTATCGAGGTTTGGGAATACGGTGAGGACGTGACGGTCGAAAACTGCTATTTCGACCAGGTCTACGATTCCTGCACCACGCACCAGGGCTTCAAAAATGAAAAGCCGTGCTTGCGCATCAACATTGTCAACAACATTTTCAAGAACTACGGCATGGCCGCTTACGAGCTTCGCGACCTTGTAGCACAGGATTCGCATTTTGACAACAACCTCTGCATCGGCGCCGGACGCGGCTTCTCGCTCCAAGGCGAAACGCCGCCGCGTAAATCCGAGCTTTGGCCACAGCCGATGGGTCACCATCTGTTCATTTGGCGCATTTATCATGCCTCGGAGAACGGCTGCATCACCTTCCGCGGCAATGTGTTCCACGACGCTCCGTATGGCGCAGCCATCTATTCCACCATCGCGCCGGAAGCCGAAAAACAACTTCGTTTCGAAAACAACATCTACTACAAGAACGAGGACGACTATCTGATCCGTTTAGGCGGCAAAAACTACGGCAAAAACGAGTTTGAAGCGTACCAAGCCGAGCAGGACAACGACCGCGGCAGCCGCGTTGAAAACATTTTTGCCTAAAATTCGGTTTACATAATTATTTTTGACAGTAGCTCTGTCAGCTTCGGCGGTTCACAAAAACAGTGAGCCGCCGTGCGTTGTTTTTGTTTTGGCATTTATTTTGTAAAAAATATAGGCAAATAGCGGAATTTTCAAATTTTCCGTTGCATTTTTCACGAATATCTGTTATACTTATTATTATATATGTAAAATTCTGCGGAAAGGAACTTATACAATGCTTTTTATCAAATACAAACGGATTATTTTGACACTTCTTTGCGTTGCGGCCGTGCTTGCGTTTGCCGGCTGCCAGAAAAAAGACGTGCCGGACGAGAAACCCGATGCACCCGTCATTGCGCCGACTGACGGCGAAAACGATAAACCGGATGATGAAAAAACGCCGGACGACACAAAGCCCGACGACGTACCGGAGAAACCGAAGCTTTATAACAAACTGACCGGTCTTGAAACCACCGAAGAGCTTTCGAACATTCGTCCGGTCGGCATTATGATCAACAACATCAAACAGGCAACGCCGCAACAGGGCATTTCGCAGGCAGATGTGATCTACGAGGTGCTTGCCGAAGGCGGCATTTCACGCTTATTCTGCCTCTTTACCGACTATGCTTCTTTGCCGGAAACCGGTTCGATCCGCTCATCGCGCGATTACTACATTGATCTTGCCGATGCGCACGACGCAATTTATGTTCACTGCGGCGGCAGTCCGGCGGCATATGACACCTTAAAGGCACGCGGCACCGAAAACATGGACGGCATCTATTTCAGCACGCCGTTTTACCGCAACGAATGGCGCAAAAAGCACATGGGCATGGAGCATTCCATGATGACCACAGGTGAGCGTCTTGTTAAAGGAATCGAAGAAAAGGGTTACCGCACGACGTCGGATTTCAAGCAGCCGTTTTCGTTCAAGGAGTCGGTAAGCGCGATTTCGGGCGAAAATGTGACGGATGCAAAAACCGTTGCGGTGGAGTTTTCCTACTATGCCAAGAGCACGTTTGACTATGATGAAGCGACCGGCACGTACTTAAAAGGGCAATTCAGTGCGCCGCACATTGATTCGAACAACAATGCGCAGTTAGCGTTTGAAAATGTGATTTTGCTTTATGCCTCGCAGGGCGCGGTCAAGAATGATGAGAAAGGCCGCATTCATGTGGATTTCATCGGCACGGGTGACGGCATTTATATTACGAACGGCAAAACCGAGCCGATCAAGTGGTCGAAGGAATCGCGCACCTCATCTTACACGCTTTACAAGGCGGACGGTGTGACCGAGCTGCTTCTCAATCCGGGCAAGACCTATGTCGGCATTCCGCCGCTTGGAGCCAAGACGGAGATCCAATAAAAGGCGCACGCTCCGCGTGCCGCCGGAAGGATGCTGCTCGGACGTGCAAAAAGTTGCCGGTGGCAAGTTTTTGTGCGTCGGAGAC
>URCT01000188.1 GCA_900546385.1 uncultured Eubacteriales bacterium
CGCAGCCAGCTCCTGCTTGTCCGCCTCGGTAAAATGATCCGTCCCCTTCACCGGCGCCGCGCCCGCGGGCCCCTGCGGGCCGGTCTCGCCCTGTGGGCCTTTCTCGCCCTGCGGACCAGTCGGACCCTGCGGGCCCGTCTCACCCTGTGGGCCCGTTGGGCCCTGCGGGCCGGTCTCGCCGGGGTCGCCCTTTGCGCCGTCTGCGCCGGGCTCACCCTTGTCGCCCTTTTCGCCGCGATCGCCTTTTGCTGCGTCGGTTTTGGACATGACAATGCCCGAACCGGGTTCGGCCGTCTCTTTTTTCTTGCGCGACGGCAGAGAGATGAGAAATCCCTTTTTGGTATTGATCGAGCTGTCGCCGTCGGCAGCCGTATCCGGCTGCATTTTTCTGTTATTCGGTTTATTATTCATATATCGTTTACTAAAATCCTTTCCGGTGTTTGTGGTTCCGGTATTTTTACAGCTTTTGCGTAAGATACGCTTCGAGCGCATTGGAATTGGCATAATCCTCTGTCATAAGATATGCCTTTTCGAATAAATCGTAATAGCCGAGGGCACGTTTGATCGCAAGGCGTGCGCACACCTTGCGGAATTTTTCGCGAAAGCTGCCGTAAGCTTCGTTTTCGATGCGCTCCTTTCGCAGGCGGCCCACCGAGGCTTTATAGGCGCAGATATCGCCGGAGATGAGCATAAAAACGCGGAAAACGACCGCTAACTCCTCCCGTTTTTTGGATAACTGCGGCACAAAAAGCGGCTGTTCGCCGGTAAAAAAGCCATAGGCCAATTCGAATGCCTTTTCGAGCTTTTCCGGCTCTAATGTGTCGGCATCGGTGTCTTCATAGGTCTCCAAATACAGCCGCGCACAGGCACACTGCTCTTTCGAGGCGTTCGGAAACAGCGTGCGTATATCCTCCATCCGTGCGCCGCGTGCAGGTGTTAGTATACAGACGCGCGACAGAATGGTCGGCAGCACGGCACTTTTGACGGAGGCTGTTAAGAGGAAGAAGCGTCCCTCGGGCGGTTCTTCGAGAATCTTTAACAGCGCATTGAGACAGGCATCGTTAAATTTGTCCACGCCCTCAAGCACAAGGACGCGGCGGTCGGATTCGTTGGGAGAAAGATAGACGCTGTCGCGCATTTCGCGTACATCATCCACCTTCACTTTGCCTCTGCCGAGAATCGAAATGTCCGGATGCGTCCCGGCAAGCACTTTGATGCACGCCCGACACTTGCCGCACGGACTGCCGTCCGGTAACGGCTCTTCGCATAGCAGTGTTTCGCACAGTAACTGCGTGCAGTCGCGCGCATCGCGTAGGATCGGCGACAAAATCAAATAGGCGTGCAGCGGCTTTTTCGCGTCAAACCCGGCGATATCCGCAAGCTTCATGGTTGTATGTTCGGCTGCCAAGGCGTGTTACACCTGGTAGAACGATTCAACGTTCAGCACGAAAATGGTCGCGCCGCCGGTCTGCACCTTGGCCGTTCCGGCTGCGTCGGCGCCCATGCCGAGCGACGGATAGACGGTGGTCGGCACATACTGCGAATGGCGTTTGCTGTGCGCGGAAATCAAATCGACCACGCTCTGCACTTTATCGTCGTCCACACCGGTGATGAAGGTGGTGTTGCCGGACGAGAGAAAGCCGCCGGTTGAGGCGATTTTGGTGGAATGAAAACCGGCTTTGTTTAACTCGGATGTGACGATCGGTGCGTCGTCGTTGTGAACGATGGCAAAAATCAGTTTCATACAAAGTCCTCCTTTGAAATTGAGATGGATTTACCTTAAAACGCCGGTCGGAACAGCATTTTCCGAAAGCGTTTGATAAACGGGATACAAGTGGAGAAAGCGGCTCTACGTTAAGCCGAACAGAGCCGAATCGGCACTGAACGAATGGCATAAGGCCGCCGCAAGAGCATCGGCTGTATCGTCGGGATGCGGCTCTTTTTTCAGATTTAACAGCCGCGTGACCATATACATGACCTGCTTTTTATCGGCACGGCCGTTGCCGACCACGGCTTGCTTGATCTGCAAGGGCGTGTATTCGAAAATCGGAATGCCATTTTTGGCGCAGGCAAGGAGAATCACGCCGCGCGCCTGACAGACGTTGACGGCGGTTTTTTCGTTGGTGTTGAAATACAGCTTTTCGATGGAAACCGCGTCCGGGTGTGCTGCCTTGATAAGCTCGTCGATGTTTTCGTATATTTCCGCAAGCCGTGCTTCGGTTTTGGTGCCGGCAGGCGTGAGAACCGCACCGTATTCAAGCGCTTTGTGTCTGCCGCGGAAGGCATCGATAAACCCAAAGCCGACGGTGGCAAGACCGGGGTCGATCCCCATAATGATCACGTGGAAAACTCCTTTTTTCGACCGTGTTGTCTGAATACTCTATTATACCGTATTTTGCGGCATTTGTCAATTCCGATTTTCGGCAATCGCGGTCTTTGCGGCACTTTTGTGCCGGTTGATGCGCACGAAGCGGTTTGCGGCCGTTTAACGCAGTTTGCCGACCGTCCGGAATACGTCCTCGATGAAACGTTCTAACGCTTCGGCATCGGCTTCTTCGCCGACCACATGGTCGGGCGTGCCCCGGAAGAGCGGATACGTCACCTCGGCAAGCGTGTTCCCGCTGGCATCCTTCAGATAAAATCGAGCGGTCGCGCCGTCGGGCAGTGCTTCGAGATAGGCATCAAGCGTGCCGTTTTCGGCACAGAAGCTGTCAAGCACCTCCGAGGTCCGCAGGGCGGCCGATTCGGGTGCTTCATCGGTGTAGAGCGTCGTTTCGCAGTCGTGATAGGTGAGCGTGTTTGGATAGTACAGGGCAGAAGCGTGCTTGGTGCAGGCGCGGACAATGCGGTTTAAGCAAAACGCGTGGGAAGCGTCGCGGTCGTTTTTGCCGCGCTTGGCGTCTAAGTAGTTGTGATAGTATTGCAAGGCAAGGCTCCTT
>URCT01000189.1 GCA_900546385.1 uncultured Eubacteriales bacterium
CTGCTTGCTTTTTTACGCGCATTTTTGGCTTTGCAAACGGTGCGCTATGTTCTTTGACTATCCCTTACAGAACGAAAGGAAGAATTTTCATGTCCAAAAAAACGCCGCGGATTTATTCGCCTGCTTCCACGCTTCGTCAAATGACGCTTATCAATATGCAAAAGCGTTCCGAAAAGGCCTTGTTTCGATATCTTGGCACAGACGGTGCGGTCAAAGAGGTGACCTACGGTGATTTCCATTATACCTGCGAAAAATTGATAGCTGCTTTCCAAAAACATGGATTTAAGGGAAAGCGCGTTGCCCTTATCGGTGAGACCTGTCCGGAATGGGTCGAAGCCTTTTGTGCGATTATTTCGTCGGATAACGTGGTCATCCCGTTTGATAAAGAATTAGTGCTTGACGAAATCAAGGGCTTTATCGAAACAAGCCAAGCGGATGCTATCGTGCTTTCTCCGAAATATGCCAAAAAGATTCCTGAGTTAAAAGAAGCCGGTGTGTTCGACCGTTTGGACTATATCCTGCCCGTATCGCTTGAGGAAGCCGAAGCGGCAGATGATCCGCGTGTGGTGACTTTGGACGCTTTTATGGCGGATGCACAGCCGGAAAATGTTCTGCCGTCGGAAATCATGCGTGCGCGTGCCAGAGGCGATATGAGCATCATGCTATTTACCAGCGGCACGACGGGTTCCAGCAAGTGCGTCATGCTGTCCGAACGGAACCTTATGTCTTGTGCCAATGCGGCGTGCGAGTCGGTCAATTTCAGCGAAAACGACGTGACTCTCTCCGTCTTGCCGATACACCATACGTATGAGCTTGCCATCGTCATCGCGCAAATGCTCTACGGCACGACCATCTGTATCAACGATAACTTAAAGCACGTCTTAAAAAATCTGAAATTCTTCAAACCGACAGCACTCACGCTTGTTCCGCTGTTTGTTTCCACGTTTAACAAAAAAATCTGGGACGAAGTAAAGAAAAAGGGTAAGACCAACCAGCTGAAGCTTGCCATGCGCACCTCCGATACGCTGCGCTACATCGGCGTGGATATGCGCCGCAAGCTGTTCGCGGATATTTTGGAGGCCTTCGGCGGCCGCTTGAAAACCATCATTTGCGGCGGTGCCGCCATGGCGCCGGAGCTTATGAAAATGTTTGATTCGATCGGCATCGAATTGTGCGAGGGCTACGGAATCACAGAGTGTTCGCCGTTAATTGCGGTCAATCCCTATTATCACCGCAAGGTCGGTTCGGTCGGCCCTGCCGTACCGTGCTGCGAAGTGAAAATCGACGGTGAAAGCACCGACGCGGCCGGTCATGTGATCGGCGAAATATTGGTCAAGGGCGAAAACGTCATGATCGGCTATTATGACAATCCCGAAGCCAACGAAGCCGCTTTTACCGATGACGGCTGGTTCCGCACAGGTGATGTCGGCTATATGGATTCCGACGGTTATATCTTTATTACCGGACGAAAGAAAACGGTCATCGTTCTCAATAACGGTAAAAATGTCTTCCCGGAGGAAATTGAAGAATATCTGTCGAAGATTGACAGCATTTGCGAATGCGTTGTCATCGGCCGCGATAAGGGCGACGGCGATATCATGCTGACAGCCGTGATATATCCGGACTTTTCGGCATATCCGTCCGATGAACCGATCGATCGCATCGCCGATGATATCAAAAAGCAGGTGCTCGATCTGAATCGGAAACTGCCGTCCTTCAAACAGATCCGCAACATTGAAATCCGCAAAACCGAGTTTGAAAAGACGACCTCTAAGAAAATCAAACGCTTTTTGGTGAAATAATAAGTGCAGTTTGCCTTGTTATATATGCAAAACGAAACGAAGGAGTTGATAGAAAAATGTTTGATGAAGTCAAAAAACTGCTTGTGGACGAAATGTCCATCGATGCTTCCGAAATAACCGAAGATGCCGAATTTGTCAAAGACCTTGGCTTTAATTCGTTAGAGGTCGCTGACCTTGTGGTCATGTGCGAAGAAAAATACGGCGTTGATATCGATGAAGAACGTGCGCATACCATCATTACGGTCGGCGATTTTGCAAATTACCTCGCCGAATTATGCGCCGATAAGTAAGAATGCCTATGACGGAAAAACGGTTTTTGGATATCAAACGCTTTTCCGACTCGAAAACGGCCATGCTTTTGAACGGAATCGCGTGTGCGGTTCCGTTTGTTTTTGAGAAAGCATTTCTGTTAACTTGGTTTTGTTTTGTTCCGTATGTGCTTATCTTTATGAAAGAGAAAAGTGCGCTTAAGACAAAGCAATTCTTTCTGCATAGTCTGTTTTTCGGGTACGGATTCTATTTTGTCGGATACAGTTGGCTGTGTGAGCTGTATCCGCTCGAATATCTCGGTATCGAACCATCCATCGCCCTGCCGCTTATTGTCTTTGTCGTGGCGATCGTCCCGGCAATTCATGCCACCCTTTTTGTACTTTGCGCCGCTTTTTGCCGAAAGCTGTCCGAAAAAGCACCGTTTTGGCTTCGCCTTGCGGTGTTCCCGTGTGTGTTTGTACTTGCGGAGTATTTGCAGAGCCTTGGAACATTTGCCTTTCCGTGGTGTCGGCTGTTTGTCACACAGGCCGCTGTTCCGGCTCTTTTGCAGTCTGCGTCGCTGTTCGGCTCTTATTTTTTGACGTATTTCCTTCTGTTCGTCAACAGTTTGCTTGCGGCGGCGGTTTTGCTTCCGAAATTCCGCAAACGCGCCGTTACATTTGCACTTGCACTTTTCGGCATCAACTTTGCCTTTGGTGCTATCCGCCTTGCGAAAACGGAACGCGCGTATGCCCGGAACGATGCTTATTTTGGTGCCGCTGTGTTGCAGGGAAACTATCCGTATAAATATAAAGAAAACGACTCGGTGCAAAGCATGGCCGCGCGTTATCTTAGCTTGTGCGACAGTGCG
>URCT01000190.1 GCA_900546385.1 uncultured Eubacteriales bacterium
GCTCGGCATTCGCGTCGCCTTTGTTCAAATCCGGATGGTATTTTTTGGCCATCTGGCGATAGGCTTTTTTGATTTCTTCGTCCGTCGCGCCTTTTTTGATGCCTAAGACCTCATAATAATCTTTTTTCTCTGCCATAATCGAAAGTTCCTTAAAATACAAGTTTAGGGCAGTCGCTGCTTTTGTCAGCGACTGCCTTTGATGCTTTCCGCAAGCGGAAACGCAAAATTATTTCTTATCGTTGTCGGTGAAATCGCCGTTTACCGTACCGTCCGGATTGGTGCCGCCCATGTTTTCGGCACCGCCTTGAGCACCGTTCTGTGCCTGCTGCTGGTAGAGCTTTTCACTGATGGCATAGAAGGCTTTTTCAAGCTCCTCGGTGCCCTTCTTGATTTCCTCGGTGTTGCCGCCGGAAACAGCTTTGCGAAGAGCTTCGATCTTTTCGGTAACCGGTGCTTTTTCTTCAGCCGTTACTTTATCGCCAAGCTCGTTCAAGGTCTTTTCGGACTGGAAGATGATGCTTTCGGCGCGGTTCTTGGTATCGACCGCTTCCTTCTGTGCCTTATCCTCTGCTGCAAATTTTTCTGCATCCTTAACGGCTTTATCGATATCTTCCTTGCTCATGTTGGAGGAGGAAGTGATGGTGATGTGCTGTTCCTTGCCGGTGCCCATATCCTTTGCCGAAACGTTTACGATACCGTTGGCATCAATGTCAAACGTAACTTCAATCTGCGGCACGCCGCGCGGAGCGGCAGGAATACCGTCGAGAATGAATCTGCCGAGTGTGGTGTTGCCCGAAGCCATTTCACGTTCGCCCTGGAGAACATGGATTTCAACCGAGGACTGATTGTCGGCAGCCGTCGAGAACACCTGGCTCTTCTTGACCGGAATGGTGGTATTGCGTTCGATCATCTTGGTGCAGACACCGCCGAGAGTTTCGATACCGAGCGACAGCGGCGTAACATCGAGTAACAGCACGCCCTTGACTTCGTCGTTCAAAACGCCGCCTTGGATAGCCGCACCGATGGCAACGCATTCATCCGGGTTAATGCCCTTGAACGGCTCTTTGCCGATGAATTTCTTAACAGCCTCTTGAACGGCCGGAATACGGGACGAACCGCCGACAAGAAGCACTTTATCGATCTGCGACGGATTCAAACCGGCATCCGAAAGAACCTGCTTGGTCGGACCCATGGTCTTTTCGACAAGGTCTGCGGTAAGTTCATCAAATTTAGCACGCGTAAGCGTCATATCGAAATGCTTCGGACCGGTTGCATCTGCCGTAATAAACGGAAGATTGATGTTGGTGCTGGTCATGCCGGAAAGCTCGATCTTTGCCTTTTCAGCAGCTTCTTTTAAGCGCTGCAAAGCCATCTTATCGTTGCGCAGATCAATACCGTCGCTCTTTAAGAACGAATCCGCCATATAGTTCATGATCTTCTCATCGAAATCATCGCCGCCCAAGCGGTTGTTGCCTGCCGTTGCAAGCACTTCGATAACGCCGTCGGCGATATCAAGGAGGGAGACATCGAACGTACCGCCGCCAAGGTCGAATACGAGGATCTTCTGCGCGTTTTCCTTATCGACACCGTAAGCAAGTGCGGCAGCCGTCGGTTCGTTGATGATACGCTTTACGTCCAGACCGGCGATCTTACCGGCATCCTTGGTAGCCTGACGCTGTGCGTCCGAGAAGTAAGCCGGAACGGTGATAACGGCTTCGGTGACCGGCGTGCCGAGGTAATTCTCCGCGTCGGTCTTTAATTTCTGAAGAATCATTGCGGAAATTTCCTGCGGAGTGTAGGTTTTGTCGTCAATCGTGACTTTTCTGTCGGTACCCATATCTCTCTTAATGGAGATAACGGTTCTGTCCGGATTGGTGATCGCCTGACGTTTTGCAACCTGACCGACCATTCTTTCACCGGTCTTGGAAAAAGCAACAACAGACGGAGTGGTTCTTGCGCCCTCGGCGTTGGTGATAACGACCGGTTCGCCGCCTTCGTAAACGGCAACGCAAGAGTTGGTTGTACCTAAATCAATACCAATAATTTTTCCCATAATAAATACCTCCCTATACGATGAACGTATGGTTAAAATTAACTTAATTCATAACCTTGACGACCGAGTGACGAATCACCTTATCGCCAAGCTTATAACCTTTTAAGAAAACATCCGAAACGGTGTTTTCATCGAAATCTTCGTTTTCCTCATGCATGACCGCGTTGTGCAGCTCCGGGTCAAACTTTTCGCCCTTCGCCGGAATTTCGCTCACACCGAGCTTTGCAAAGATTTCATCTGCCTGTGAAAGCACTTTCTTTACGCCATTCAGCACGCTTTGCACATCCGTCGCTTCGGCAGACGCCGCACGCTCCAGATTGTCAAGCACCGGAAGCAGCTTTTCGACCGCTTCTGCCATGCCGTCGGCATAAAGACCTTCTTTTTCCTTTTGCACACGCTTTCGGAAATTGTCATATTCCGCAAGCATCCGCAAATAGGTGTCGTTTAATGCTTTCTTCTCCTCAAGCAGCTTTTCGTATTCCTTTTTGGAATCCTCCAGCTGCTTTTCGAGAAGCTTTACAGCCTTTTTGTCTTTTTTATCAGGCTTTTCCGCCGTTTCTTCGGTTTCCGGCTTTACTTCCTCCGTGTTTTCGGAAGAAACGGTTTCTTTCTTTTCTTCATTCATCTTATCCATCTTATCTGACACATTCTCACCTTCTGTAACAAATTCAAACGCTTTCAAAGCTAAGGCTTTTCATCGTCCGGCTTCGGCGCAAGTCCCGTTTCCGAACCGGTGGTATTTTCCGCACGATCGGCAAGGCTTTGCATGGTCTGCGTAAGCCGTGTTAGCGCAACCGTTGCTTTCTTATAGTTCATGCG
>URCT01000191.1 GCA_900546385.1 uncultured Eubacteriales bacterium
GGTTATTTTGTATCGGGATATCCGGCCAACCGCCGGCATATAAAAGCTGTTCGGCAAGCGCGTCGGCGGCATATTGTGCGGCGGCGTTTTTGTTTTTGCGAATGGTGCCGACGCGTCTGGCAAGCGGAAGAAGGCTGTTTTTGCGCGCTTCGCGTAACAGCGCGGATGCGGCTTCCTCCTTGGCGCAGGCAAGGACGTTTGCATAAGCAAGCGGCGTTTCGGCCTGTTCTTTTGTGACATCAAAGGCGCCGAATAAGAACAGGCGGCGGATTTTGGCGTCGGTGAGCGTTTTGCATTTTAAGGCGTCGAACGCCTCTTCGTAGCTGTGTGACGCGTGAACGGCACGGTATACGGCGTTTTCGAGACCGCCGCCGTATTCGCAGCATTCGGAAAGCCGGGCTTGTGTCTTGGAAAGAAGCAGCAAATAGACGGTTTTTCGAAAAGTCTCCGGCTGATAGCGTTTCAAAAAGCCGTGTGCCGCATCGTCCGGCAGAAACGCTTCGGCACGCTCCAAATCGCCTTCTGCCGCCAAGCGGCGCACCAGCGAAGAGGAGGCGAACACGCCGTTCGGTGCGTCGTTCCGGCCGACCGACCGTGCAAGGGCGATCGGAATCAAATCCGCACCGCATTTCCGGATGGCCTTGATATATTCGATTCCCAGAATGTCGTTGGGATTCTCGCACCGGGCGGCCGCTTCACCGAAATGCGTTCGAAGCACGGCACTGCGCGCACGGATATAGGTAAGCTCCGGATGTTCTTTTTGGTATACCTGTATACTTTTTAGCAGTGCCTTGTCACACAGAGCTTCGGCAAGCGCGCTTAAAAGACCGCTGTCGGCGCATTCCGAGCCGAAGGCAAGGTGGGAACAAAGGCCGCTTTGGTTTAACAGGCGCACACCGGCTTCGGCGAATTTTTCCGCGGTGAAGCAGCTGTACGGAAACGGCAGCTCCAGCACCAAGGACGCTCCGTGCTTTGCCGCGCAGGCGGCACGCGCCGCTTTGGGCATACACGCAGGCTCGGCGCGTTGGACAAAGGTGCCACTCATGGCACACACGACCGGCAGGTGTAAGATTTCACGGATTTGCTTTAACTGATAGGCGTGGCCGTTGTGGAACGGATTGTATTCGCAAACCACACCGCACGCTTTGGCCGAGAGGGCGATGGCACACGCCTCCTTTGCGGAAATTTTGCCGTTTGGGAAGCTTTGACGGCAATATACTTTTATTCTATCATAGTATATCACGCAAATATTAAGAATCCTCTGAAAAAGTTAATATTTTTTCAAACATTATTTCGGAGAATGTGATATACTATACATGAGATGTCGGCATGAGCCGGCATGAAACAATGACAGGAGGAACCGCATATGAAAAAAATCATCTATTTAATCGGCGCTTTTGTAACGACAGCCGCCATTGTCGGCGCGATTGCCGTAATGCTCAACAAGCTGAAAATTTCGCTTTCTATCGAAGGGATCGACGACACGTTAGACGAAGAAAACGCCAAACACGATATCGATTTATCCATAGAAAACGAACATGAACACGAAAGTGATGCTTCCGATGAGACGGAGAAATCCGTGGAGGAGGCGTTAAGTGCCATGGATGAGGACGAAAGCGACGCTGAAAAGGATATCGACGTCGAGATTTCCGAAGAATAAGCATTTGACAAAACGGCACCGGAGGCCAAAGCAGCTTCCGGTGCTGTTTTTTTGCCTAAAAAACGATAAAAGTGTTCTTCGTTTGGAGAAAAGTGGCTTGTCAGGGCGGTTTTCGTGTGCTACAATGAAAGCAAATGAACGGCTGTGTGCCGAAAAAGGAGTTTTTGCCATGTTTCTTGCGAAAAACCGTCCGACCGTTACGACCATGTTAAAAAGCGATACGCCGGAGGCGGCTCTTGCCGAAATCGAGCAGATCCGATCCATCGGTACGGATACTTTTGGAATGCAGATCGATTATTTGAAGCCGGAATACCGCACGTTGCCGGTCGTCAAACGCATTCTTGACGCCATGGACGGCACGCCCTGCTATGTGACAAACTATCGCGGCGGCGACCCGAATGCCGACGATGAGATGTTAGCCGAAACGCTGCTGGCGGCGGCCGATTACGGGAAGGTGCTGCTCGATTTGCGGTGCGATATGTTTGATCCGCGCGAAGGGGAGTATACGGAAGACCAAACGGCTGTTTCGAAGCAGAAAGCGTTTATCCGGGCGGCGCACGCAAAGGGCGCGGAGGTGCTCATGTCCACGCACATTTTCGGACGCTTTGTGCCGAAGGAAGAAGTCAAAAGAATTGCGCGTGCCGCAGCCGAACGCGGTGCGGATATTTCCAAGATCGTTACCACGGCCAACAGCGAAGACGAATTGCAGCAGAATTTGGAGTTAGTTGCGGAATTGAAGCGTGAGCTGCCCATTCCGTTTCTGTTTTTGTGCAACGGATCGCATTGCCGTATCCACCGGATTTACGGGCCGATGTTTGGCGTATGTATGTATCTTGCCGCCATTCAGAAAAAGGAATGGGAGAGTCAACCGACCTTGAATGACGTCAAAACGGCGATGACGCTTGCCGGATATGAAAACCTGCCGTGGTGATACAAAAGGAGCTGTTTTGGCAGCTCCTTTTGTATATATGCCGCCAAAGGCGGCGAACTCCCGGCAGGGAGGCTTTTTTGGCCTACTTTTTGTGCCTTACAAAAAGTAGGGAAAAGTTTCCGGCAGGATTTAATTAGATTGCACGAAGTTGTTGTCTGTGTGCGCTGATTCGAGGTTTGGAAAACCTCGATTCTTTCCCGTAAGGGAAACGGTTTGTCACTTTTTGCGTCGTGCAAAAAGTAACCAAAAAGCACGCGGGACTCCGTCC
>URCT01000192.1 GCA_900546385.1 uncultured Eubacteriales bacterium
GAGCAGAAAGTTTGTCCCTGCCGGGACGGCACACTCCGTGTGCTATTATCGGCGGCACTGCCGCCTTTTTGGTTGCCTGCGGCAACCGACCGCCGCTCCGCGGCTTCACATAGGCCGCTTCGCGGCTCATAAAGGAGTTGAAACCGTGAATGAGATAACAAAAAAAGGCCAAATGATCTTGCTCTGCCTGAAACAAAATAAACAAAATCATATGACCGCCGAAGAGGTCGCCGATGCCCTCAAAAACGAACATACCGCCGTCTCGGCCGCTACCATCTATCGCCAGCTCGATAAGCTCGTCTCAGCCGGCCTTGTGCGTAAATACGTCTCCTCGCCCGAAGAACCGGCCTGCTTTCAATTCATCGACGATTCTTCCGCCGCCTGCGCCACACATTTCCATCTGAAATGCACCTCCTGCGGCAAGCTTTTCCATGTCACCTGCCCGTATCTCGACAGTCTCGAAACACATATTCTCTCCCATCACGGCTTCGCGGTCGATAATACCCGTACCGTCCTGTACGGCATCTGCGAAAACTGCCGTGCCGCCGCTCCCAACCAACGCATTCGCCTTTCGGACGAGCTCCACTGCCATAAAGACGATTTGCACCGCCATGAAGAAGATGATTCCCATGAAGCATAAATCCTCCGTGAAAAAACCCGTAAAGCCGCATCCCGAAACTGCCGAATCCGAAAACCGCCGGAAAATCAAAAAAATCCTCTCGGTCGTTTCCTTGGTTATCGTCGTAGTGTTACTCGGCCTTATCACTTGGTTCTTTTGCGCAAAATTCAAAGAAATCTCAAGTGCCGAAAGCTTTAAGGACTATGTCCGTTCCTTCGGCGCAGCCGGAATGCTCGTCGGCCTCGGCTTTCAGCTGCTGCAGGTATTTGTGGCACTCATTCCCGGCGAAGTCATCGAAATCGGGCTTGGCTATGCCTACGGTGCCATTCG
Organism: uncultured Eubacteriales bacterium; assembly: GCA_900546385.1. Classification (GTDB taxonomy): domain Bacteria; phylum Bacillota; class Clostridia; order Oscillospirales; family CAG-382; genus UMGS882. The sequence continues at coordinate 950 of URCT01000192.1, forward strand.
CGGCACACTCATCTGCTATGCCGGACTTTTCATCGCAAGCACCCTCATTTTCCTGCTTGTCAAAAAATTCGGCCGCAGAATCGTGCTTCTTTTCGTGTCCGAAGAAAGCCTAAACGGCATGAAATTCGTCCAAAAGGTCGAACAAAATCCCGAAAAGCTCAAAAAAGTCATGTTTTTGCTCTTTTTCATTCCCGGCACACCCAAAGACCTGTTTACCTACTTTTTCGGCTTAACGCCTGTGGGCTTAAAGGATTTTTTGTGGATCAGTATGCTTGCCCGGATTCCATCCGTCGTTTCCTCCACCATCGGCGGCACGTTGATTCATGAGAAAAACTATGTGCTTGCCGAGGTGTTGTTTGCCGTGACAGCACTTGTCAGCCTTGCCGGATGGCTCGGTTATGAAAAGCTTTCCAAACGCACGGCTGAAAAGCAGGACTCCGAAAAACAATAAAGGACTTTCTTTTCTATATGACATTTCAGAATCTTTTCTTTGACTTGGACGATACGCTTCTCGACTTTCATGCCGCCGAGCATCGTGCCGTCAGTCTGACCATGGAGCATTTCGGCGTGACGCCGACCGAAGACAAATGCGCCTTATACAGCAAGCTCAATCTCGAGCAATGGAAAAAGCTTGAAAAGGGCGAGATCACCCGAGCCGAGGTCAAAATCAACCGCTTTGCCCGTTTTTTTGAGCAAACCGGTTTAGAAGTGGAACCAAAAGCGGCGGCCGCGTTCTATGAAGCACGCCTGTCCGAAGGCTATTATTTCATGCCGGGTGCCGCGGAGCTAATACACCGGCTGTATGGCAAATGCCGCTTATTCATCGTCACCAACGGTACGGCGCGCGTCCAACAGGGCCGCATAGCCGATGCCGGGATTGCCCGGTATTTTGACGGGATCTTCATTTCAGAGCTTCTCGGCGCAGATAAGCCGCGCAAAGCCTTTTTTGATGCCTGTTTTGCGCAGATTCCGGATTTCCGAAAAAGCGAAACCGCGCTCATCGGCGACAGCTTAAGCTCCGACATTTGCGGCGGAAAAGCGGCCGGATTATACACGATTTGGTACAATCCGCGCCGGGAAGCACTTCCGGAAAACGGCGTAAAGCCGGACAAAATCATTGCCGATTTGGCGGAAATTCCTGCCCTTTGCGGCATACCACAGGAGGAAGACGCATGACAGACCGCACGATACACGGGCAAGACGAACAAAACGCGTTTTTTCCGCTTGCCTTTCGCATGAAATACATCAACCGCTGGGGCTTAATGCGTGGCACGGAATCGGAAAATCTGTTGGAGCACAGTGCGGAATGCGCCATGCTGGCACACGCGCTGGCCTGTATTGGGAACACGTATTTCGGGAAGACACATGATGTGGGACAAATCGCCGTCAAGGCTTTATATCATGATATCAGCGAGATTTTCACGGGTGATCTGCCGACGCCGGTGAAATATCACAACACGGCCATTTCGGCAAGCTACAAGCAAATCGAGCATGAGTCGTGCGAGCGGCTGCTTGAAAAGCTTCCGGAGGATTTGCGCGGCACCTACCGTGACAGTCTTGACCATGAATCCGAAAGCGAACAGGCAAAGCTCATCAAGGCGGCAGACAAGCTGTGTGCGCTCATCAAATGCATCACCGAGCGGCGGCGCGGCAATCATGAATTTGACAAAGCCTATGAAACGACCCTTACGTCGGTCAAAAAGCTGGCGGAGGATTGCGAAGAATTAGGCTGGTTTTTAGCGCATTTGACGGACGGCTTTGAAAAGACGCTCGACGAACTCGGCTGAACGAAGCGGCAGGAATGTTGCGGCAGCAACATGACATCGCCGTAGGCGGAAAAAGCACGCGGAGCGTGCCGTCCCGGCAGGGACAAACTTTCTGCTCGGACGTGCAAA
>URCT01000193.1 GCA_900546385.1 uncultured Eubacteriales bacterium
ACAAAAAAGCCTTTGCCCCATTCGGGGCAGCACGCTCCGCGTGCATTCCGCCGCCTTCGGCGGCATCACAAAAAAGAAAGGACGCTTTTGTCTATGAATCCCAGAGAAGCCGCTGTGCTGTCCTTGAACAGCGCATTCAAAAACGGTAGATTTGTCAATCTTGAACTCGACAGTACCATTAAAAAATACGGCTTCGAGGATAAAGATAAAAGCTTTTATACGCGCCTTTTGTATGGCACCGTCGAAAAAAAACTCACACTCGATTGGTACCTTTCCAAAATCTCCAAAACCGCTCTTGCAGACATCGAACCGCTCGTGCGCTGTATCCTCGAAACCGCCCTCTATCAGATTTTCGAAATGGATCGCGTGCCCGACAGCGCCGCCTGCAACGAAGCAACCGAGCTTGTCAAAAAGCTCTGTCCCGGCTCTTACGCCGGCTTTGTCAATGCGATTTTACGCAATACCATCCGCCAAAAGGCGGCTCTGCGCGCCGAATTGCAGACCTTGCCCGGCCTTCCCGGCACCAGTGTCTGCCATAGCATCCCGCTTTGGATCTGCCAAAAATGGGAATCCGATTACGGCCAAGGCTCCGCCGAACAGATTGCCCATGGCTTCGAAAGCATTCCGCCGCACCTGACGCTTCACATAAATACGCTGAAAATTACGGCGGACGACTACCTTGCAAAGCTTGATGCCTCCCTTTGTCCGCGAAAGATCGGCGAAACGCTTATCACCCTTTCGGGCAGTGCGCCGGTCGAATCGCTCCCCGGCTTTGAGGAGGGACTGTTCTTCATCCAAGACGAATCCAGCGCGCTTTGTGCGGCGCTTGTCAGCGCATCGGTCGCCGGAATCTCCGCACCGACTGTCATCGATACCTGTGCCTGCCCGGGCGGCAAAACCTTTGCCATCGCGATTGCCAATCGTGACCGCGGCACACTGTATTCCTTTGATCTCCATGCCAACCGCCTGTCCCTCATCGAGCGCGGAACAAACCGCCTTGGAATTTCGTCTGTACGGACACAGGCGCGCGACGCAAGACAGCCGGACACATCTCTTTTCGGCAAGGCCGACGCAGTGCTTTGCGACGTGCCTTGTTCAGGCCTCGGCATCCTTGCCAAAAAACCGGATATCCGCTATAAAAAAGAGGAAGAAATCGCACGGCTGCCGGAAATCGGCCTTGATATCCTGTGCAAAAGCGCAGCCTATGTCAAGCCCAGCGGCGCACTCATTTATTCGACCTGTACGCTGTGCAAAGCCGAAAATGAGGAGAATGTGGCGGCGTTTTTGGAGAGAAATCCGGATTTTGCGCCGGCAAAGCTCGCCTTTCGCGGTGCGGTGAACGGCACAAAAACCTTTTTTCCGCAGACCGACGGCACGGATGGCTTTTTTGTCGCCAAATTTATACGAAATAAAGAGTGAAACACGTGAAAAACGACTATCGAAACAGCATGGGCAAGGCCGATATTGCCAGTCTTACCTTGCCGGAATTACAGGAATATACAGCGGAGCTTGCCGAAAAAAGCGGCGTAAAAATCGAAAAATTCCGTGCCGGTCAAATTTTTGCATGGCTGACGCGCGGTGTATACGATTTTGATGAAATGACCAACCTTTCGGCAAAGCTGCGCGAGGTTTTGCGAAGCGACGCCTATTTAACGCTGCCGCGCGTCAAGCTGAAGCTTGTTTCCAAGATCGACGGCACGGTCAAATATTTATTTGAGCTTGCCGACGGTGAGTGCGTGGAAAGCGTTTTCATGCGGTATGAGCATGGCAACACCATCTGCATTTCGACGCAGGTCGGCTGTCGGATGGGCTGTACGTTCTGCGCGTCCACGCTCGGCGGATTGGTACGCAATCTGCTGCCGTCGGAAATGCTCGGGCAGATCATTGCCGCACAAAACGACACCGGCGAGCGCATTTCCAACATTGTGATGATGGGCATCGGCGAACCGTTAGATAATTATGATAACACACGCAAATTTCTGCGTCTTGTCAACGATCCGAAAGGCTTAAATATCGGACAGCGGCACATATCGCTTTCAACCTGTGGTTTATGTGATAAGATCCGAATGCTTGCCGATGAAGATTTGCAGATAACGCTGTCGGTATCGCTGCACGCGCCGAACGGCGAACGCCGGGCAAAGCTCATGCCGGTGGCGCGCAAATTTTCGCTGGATGAGCTGATGGAGGCGTGCCGGTACTATTTGGAAAAGACCGGGCGGCGCATTTCGTTTGAATATTCGATGATCCACGGCGAAAACGATACGCCGGAATGTGCGCGACAGCTTGCAGACTTGCTTTCCGGAATGTTATGCCATGTGAATCTGATTCCGCTCAATGCCGTCAAGGAGCGTTCGTATGAAAAGAGCAGTCGGGAAGCGATTGCCGAATTTATGCGGATTTTGGAAGCGCGGCATATCACAGTGACCGTGCGGCGCCGATTAGGCAGTGACATCAATGCGTCCTGCGGACAGTTGCGGCGGTTGAGTGCCGAATAGAGGCCGCCGCAGGCGGAAAAAAGGTTGCCGCAGGCAACAAAAAAGGCGGCGAAGCCGCCGGAAATAGTCGCGAAGCGACAAAAAACTGTTGCGGCAGCAACAGGGAGCCGCCAAGGGCGGCGAAAAAGCACGCAGGGCGTGCTGCCCCGAATGGGGCAAACTTTCCATGAAATGGAAAGTTTCAAAGGCGGCTTAGCCGCCGGAAGGATGCCGCCAAAGGCGGCGGAAAGGCCGCGGAGCGGCAAAAGGATTTAATTGGCATTGCGCGAAGTTTTGTTTGTGTGCGCTGATTCGAGGTTTGGAAAACCTCGGAACTCCCTTTTGAAAAGGATTTAATTTTG
>URCT01000194.1 GCA_900546385.1 uncultured Eubacteriales bacterium
GCCTTCCCGCTCACCGGCCTGAATAAAGATTTTTTCGATGGCTCTGCCGGATTTGAGAAGCTCGCGCACCGCATTTCGACCGGGAATCGAACCATTGTTAAGCGGCTCGCGTTCGGGACGTTCCTCGCCGGAATTATACGGCTTTTTTTGTGCGGCCGGCCGTTCGCGGAAAGCGGTATTTTGCTTTTTGTTTGATTTCTTAACATATGTATCGGAGCGTTTTCCGAATTTATCATAGCTCATGGCAAGACTTCCTCTATTATTTTATATAACCTATGGTATTATATCACAAAAGGAGCTGTTTGTAAATACCATTTTTGCACGATATGCGACATTTTTTGATAATTAAGAAAGTTTTTCGAGAAAAAACGCCGCGCAAGAGCCGTCAATCACCTATCGCAAAGCAAAAGAAAAGCCGCGCGGCTTCGGATTTCTCCTTTTGCCGTGCGGCTCACAGTTTAAGACATGGTTTCCAACATTTTCAAGGTCACTTCGTAGGGACTGCTCTGCCCGTTTTCGTGTTTTTCAAATTCCTTCGCCATATATTCCGCCATGCGGTGAACTTCATTGCCGCTGCTGCCGGCAATATGCGGCGTTAATACACAGTTGTCGAGCGTATAGAACGGATGGCCGCTTACGGGCGGTTCGGGATAGGTCACATCCAACACGGCCGTGATATCCGGCCGTTCGGTGAGCACGCGCACCAAATCGTCCTCCACGACCTGCGCGCCGCGTCCGGTATTAAGGAAAACGGCGTTGGGACGCATACGGTCAAACAGACGGTAATCAAGCATTCCTTTTGTTTGCGCGTTATTGGCCAAATGGTTGGATATCACAAAGGATTTTTCGAAAAGCTCCGGAAGCGCGCATTTGACAACGCCAAGCTCCTTCGCTTTTTCGTCGGGCAGGAACGGATCAAACACAAGGACGTTCAGATGCAGGTCTTTCAGCTTTTCAATCACCATTTTACCGATCATGCCGGCACCGATGATGCCGACGGTTTCATCGTACACACCGGGGTATGCGGCAAAGCACGCTTTTGCTTCTTTATAGGAATGCTTACACAGCCGCGACGCCGCAAAAAAGCCTTTCATGCCCAAAACGATTTGGGCTGCCGTATACTCGGCAACCGGCACGGCATTGGCCGCCCAGGCGGAGAAGACCTTGATATGCGCGTTCAGAAAGGGTCTTGCAAACTCTTGAACGCTTCCGCATAAAAAACGGCCTTTAGCTTTGGAAAGCACGCGGCGATTTCGGCTTCATCAAACACCGGCATTCCCCAGGTGGAAAAAATATACTCGGTATCGGCAACAGAAGCTTTATCGGCAAGAATCATTGCCTTGTTGCGGAAAGTCGTGTCAAGCTCGGCCGTGCTTTCCAGCTTTTCAAGCACCTCCGCACTGTAAACGCTTGCTAATTTTTCAAAGCTGTTGCTTAACAGAATGCTTTTTGCGGTTTTATTCATACACATTTACACACCCTCCACGATTTTACGCAAAGCCGCCGCTTCCCTTTCGAGTGAGCGAATATCACCATCCGGCATAAACTCCAAAAGCAGTGTTTTGTTCGTATCAAACGCGATTAGATACTGTTTCCACACATCGATCGCTTCGCATAGCGGCATTTTTTGTTCGCCTTTCCAGTTAAAAACGTGAATGTGTTCGGTATACGGCGCAAGCAGCTTGGCATAGGCGATGTTTTCTTCGATGCTCTTAAACTGATTCGGCTGCCAATACATACGGAAATGCGGTGAATCAATGGCAGTCATAAGTTCAAGAGCCGTTTCCTTGGTATCCGTGTACGTCCAATTGTGGCATTCCAAGCAGAAAATCACATCGTTTTCGGCACCGATTTTTGCGATCTTATGGCATTCGGAGAAAAACGCCTCTTTCTTTTGCCCGGTATAAGCTGCACTTCCCTCATTGCCTGCCCACAGGCGAATGATATTGGTTCCGAGTGCTTTGGCCGCTGCAACAACCAAAGGCAGTTCCTCAAGCGGCGACACGCCGATACGGAAATAGCTGCCGTAGGAGGAGCAAGCAACGCCATATTCCTTTTGGAGTGCCGGCAGCTGTGCGACCTTTTCCATGTCGTCAGCCGGTGCATGAACGTCGCCGCCCCATTCGATATAGTTTAGTCCGGCACATTGCATGGCCTTTAAGATATCCTCCGGTGTATGGGGACGAAAGGAAACCGAAACAAGTCCCAAACGATACGAATTCATAGGCTTTCCTCCTCAAACGTGATACGGATTGATTTAGCCGGAATTTTATAGACACGATACCGGCCGTTTCGATTATAGTATCTTTCAAACTGTTTGTCAAGAGGTGCGTCAAAAAGAAAACGGCAGATATGGTTTTGATACGAAACGACAAGCTCTCCGTCTTTTTCCGTTATTTTCGTGAAGCTTTCGCCGTCATATTCAAACACCGGCAGCATAAAACCGGTCGCTAAATCCGCTTTCAGCTCTGCTCCGGCGGACAAGAGCGAATAGGAAAGCTCAATCCGGTTTCCGTCAAGCTCTTGAGTAAAGAGGACGCTTATTTCATCGTCTGTTACGCTCTCACCGATATAGGCTAGCGGATATTCCGAGCCGTATAACGTTTTGCCGTCTCTCTCAAGATACGGACAAAGCGACATTGCCCGTACATTTTCCTGTTCCGTTTTGTAGCTTGCGTCCTTCGGCGGGAACGGCACGGAAAGGCACAGCGTATCAGGATAACCGGCTTTCTGCAATTTTCCGAGTCCGCAGGCGTCATAAGCAAAATCTGCATTTGTATCGATTTCCATCGAATAGCCGAAGCCGTTCAAAGCAACCTT
>URCT01000195.1 GCA_900546385.1 uncultured Eubacteriales bacterium
TCAAAATTATCGGTCGTTTCAAACAGAATTGCACCGATACAAGTACAAATACGCCGGGTAATTTCATAAATAGAAACTGAACGTTTTCCGTGCATTCATAATTTAACAGAAAATGTGCCGTAAAGCTGTAAATAAATTATTCATAAAACAAATAGTTCATCAAGAGTTCAAAAAACAGTTTTTCGCACCGCGAAATTGCTCGTTTTTTGTCGATTTTTCAGAAAGGTTGGATAAGTAACAATGAAAAACACCGCAAAATCTTTTACCAAAGCACAGTACATCACCTATTGCGCTTTGTTTTGTGCGCTTGGGGCTTTGTTGCCGCAAGCGTTCCATGCGTTTGGAAACCTGTCGGGAACCATCTTTTTGCCTATGCACATTCCTGCCATGGCAGCCGGTTTTCTCTTAGGGCCGCTCGCCGGGCTTATCACCGGCATTCTTTCGCCGTTACTCAGCTGCCTAATTACCGTTGGCACGATGCCAATCCCTATCAAAATGCCGTTTATGATGTTTGAAATCGGCACCTACGGCGTTGTGTGCGGCGTGCTTTACCGGCTGTTTGCCCATTTTCGTCTGCCGGTGCTCGTAAAATCTGTTTTCACCGTGCTCGGCGCGCAGATTGCCGGACGGCTTGTCAATCTGCTTTGCACGCTTTTTGCGGTAAAAATCCTTGGCATCACCGCAAAACCGGTAAGCCTTGCGGCGGCTATTGCAAGCATCGGAACCGGCGTTCCCGGCATTGTGATCCAACTCGTCTTTTTACCCATGCTCATGCTCACCTTAACGCAGATCCGCAAGCATAAAAACGCATTCTGCTCATGACGCGCCCGGTTTCGGCCTCCGACCCGGCACGCCCTTTTTCCCGATCATCCGACATCGCGCCCGAATCGCCCGATGAATCGTTTCCCTTTGCGGCACGGTCGCTTGCGCTGTTTTTGATGCCGGTTTTATGCTTTATTCTTTTGACCGAAGAAGATGCGTTCTTTGCGGTTTTATGCGGAAGCGGCATTTTTGCGGCTTTGCCGGTTTTGTGCATTTGGAGCAAAAAAACCGGGAAAAAGACGCTCTTTCGCGCCTGTCTCTGTCTATTTATACTGCTTAGTCTCGGCTATATACGTGTGATGGGTGTGCGAATCACGGGCAGTCTTTGTGCCGCAGAGCTTGTTGAACACGCCGCAGACGAAAGTCACCGCTTTACCGGCACGGTTGACCGCGCCGAGGTTTCCTCTTTACGCACGGTCTATGTACGTTTGACGCATATGGACGGAAAGCCGCTCCGAACGCCGCTTTTGACGTATGCCGAAAATTCCTCCGGGCATTATTTGCCGCAATACGAAATCCTCACGTTCACGGCAAAGCTCCGTCTACCCGAAGCGGACACAGCCAAAACAGGCGGCATTGACCGCAAGGCGTACTTAAAATCCAAAGGCGTTTATGCCGAATTATACGATGTCGGGCAAATGGAGTTCACCGGCCGCAAGAGCTTGGATCGCTTCGGGCGAAAGGCCATATGTCAAATTCTCTTTGCCGGACCGCACGCGGCCTTAGCCACCCGGCACGGCAGAACCGCCTATTCCGAAACAAGTGCCTTGCTTGATGGGCTTTTATATGGCGACAAAGGCGATTTTTCCAAAGAGGACAAGGAGAATTTCGCGCTGTCCGGGCTTACGCACATTTTATGCGTATCCGGCTTGCACTTTTCGCTGGTCTTCGGCCTGTTCGGCACGGTGATCGGGTGGCTTGTCCGGCGGCGGCGTTTGCGGATACTCCTCTTATTTGCGGTATCCGTCGGCTATTTAACCATTTGCGGCTTTACGCCGTCGGCACTTCGGGCAGCTTTCATGGCCTATGCCACGCTGTTCGGGCTTGCGCGCAAGAAGCCGCGCCGGTGTTCCGAAAATCTGCTCATAGCCGTGGCGGCGATCTGCTTTTTGCGGCCGGAGGTGGTTTTTGACATCGGATTCCGGCTATCGGTGTTATCCTGCACAGGCATTTTGCTGTCAACCGGACTCAGAAAGGCTGTCGAAAGGCGGACGAAAAACCGTCTTGCCACCGGTGCGTTTACAGCTCTGTTGTTTTCGGTTTCTGCCTATGGATTCACGTTTTTTTACAGTCAGAGCGTTTTCGGGTCATTGGGACTTGGGAACATTGCGGCGTCGTGTATCGGCGTTTTTCCGGCACAGATCTGTTTGGGATTGGCATGGGTATCCGTGCTTGTTGTTCCGCTTTTTCCGGCAAGTGCCGGGTTATTTGGCGTGGTTTTCGCACGGCTTACCACGTTGATTTTGGGAATTGCGGCATTTTTCGCCAAAGCACCGCGGCTTGAGCCGATTTTCCTTGGGAATGCAACGGCATCGGTCTGCTTTTTCGGGATCTATTTTTTGGCGTTTCTTGCGGCACGCAACCGTTCGCGCGGCGTGAAGCTATGGTTTGCGGTCATTGGCGGCAGTATGCTTGCCGTCATGGCGGAGCTTTTATACAGTCTTTGGCGATAGCACCGCCGCGAAGCGGCGGAAATGTTGCGTCAGCAACAGGAAAAAGCTGCCGAAGGCGGCGGTCGGTTGCCGCAGGCAACAAAAAAAGTCGGCATAGCCGACGATAATAGCCGCGAAGCGGCAAAGAATTGTTGCGGTAGCAACAAAGCACCGCCGCAGGCGGAAAAAGCACACGTAGTGTGCCGTCCCGGCAGGGACGAACTTTCCATAGGAAAGTTACAAAGTTTTTTGCCCTACTTTTTGTACTTTACAAAAAGTAGGAAA
>URCT01000196.1 GCA_900546385.1 uncultured Eubacteriales bacterium
CAACCCTTTTCCACCACAAACACCGCAAATTCGCACCCAGCCATAACCTACTGTCCGCAAAGAATAAGGCTGTTCTTTTAATCTCCGCTCTAAATCCTCTCGCTGTAACACCGGAACGTCGCACCGATTCAAAGCCTTTTCGCCGCCGTTTTGCGCGAAAAACCGGTTTCGGCTCGTGCCGCCGGAAAACTCTGCTGAAATCTACTTCGATAGAGCTTTGAATCGCAGGTCGCAGGACGGAGTCCCGTGTGCTTTTTGGTTACTTTTTGCACAACGCAAAAAGTGACAAGCCGTTCCCTTCGCAGGGAGATTCGAGGTTTTGTAAACCTCGAATCAGTGCACATAAACGACAAATCCGCACTAACAAAATTAAATTCTTTTGAAACTTTCGAGGTTTTCCAAACCTCGATTCAGCTCGCCGCAATGGCGGCTTCGCTGAGGCAAACTTAAATCCTTTGCCCTACTTTTTGTTAGACACAAAAAGTAGGAAAAAAAAGCCATCCCTGCCGGGATCATCAAGGTTCTGCAAACCTTGATACAAGGAAACAGCACACCGCAACTGCGGCGTGCTGTTTCCACTTTCATTATCAGTTGATGACCACACTCAAGGCAGACGGCACTTCAAACTCCGTTCCGGTGTAGGTCAACGACCCATCCTCGTTTCTGTCAAACAGCGTGATCGTGCCGCCCTCGTTAGCACAGATGAGCGACTTTCCGTCCGGTGAAATATCAAAATCCCGCGGCCGCTTGCCGTGAACCGGTGTATTATCGATATATGTAAGCTTCGCACCGTCTACGGCAAAACGCGTGATCGAATCGTGTCCGCGCGTCGAAACATACAGCTGCCCGCCGCAAAGGCGAATCGCTGCCGCCGTCGTAAGGCCGTCATAGCCGAAAGGAAGCATCGCATACGAATCGAGCCGTGTCAAAATGCCGTCGGCATACGCATAGACCGTCACGGTGTTGTCAAGCTCATTCACACAGTATGCATACGCGCCGTCCTCCGAAAAGAGAAGGTGACGCGGCCCGGAGCCGGGAACGGCTTTCACTGTCGATATCTCACACAGATTCTTGTCATACACATGAATTTTATCCGTGCCGAGGTCGCACACGGTAATGTATTTTCCGTCCGGCGTAAAAGCGATCTGATGCGTATGCTCCTTATCCTGCCGCGGTTTTTCCGGCCCATCGCCGTCATGATACACACAGCGCGTGACGCCCGACGCAAGATCGATTTTTGTGATACTGCCGGTCAGATAATTGGCGGTATACGCGTTTTCATCATCATCCACATCCACATGACAAGAGGCTTTTCCGAGAGTCGCATAAATGGGCGTGCGATTGGTTAAGTGATCCTCGTGAATGTCATAGCGAACAAGGCCGCCTTCACGGCCGCCAAGCGGTTCGTTTAACAGCGCATACAGCTTGCCGCGCTTGATTTTTATGTACATTAAGCCCTCATCGGGATATTTTTCTTCGAATTTCAGCGTCCCGTCGGTCAAGGTATAACGGTAAATGCCGCTGCCCTTTCCAGGTCCTCCGGCATAGACCGTAAAGCGGCGGCGTTTATGGGAGATGAGCCATGCATAAATGTTATCCTCCCAAAAAGCTTTGTTCCAGCTGTCATGAGCAGTATCCTTGCACAAAATAAACTCTAAGTTTTTGTTGTTCGGTGCAAGCGATTTCAGCTTTTCATACATTTCGACGCCGCGTTCCGGCAAGACCACATCGTCCCGATCGCCATGATAAATGCGGATGGGAAGGTCGGCAACCGCGCCGCCTCTCCAAGCCATTCCGCCTCCGCAGACGACGCACGCGGCGGAAAAGAAGTTCGGATACGAACACAGCATTTCCCAAACGCCGAAGCCGCCCATGCTGGCACCGGTGATCGAAACACGCAGCAGATCGATCGGATAGGTATCGCAGACAAGGTCGATGATTTCTTTCAATGAGCGAATCTGAGAGCTCCAGACCTCAAAGTGTGTATGCGGATAAAGCAAAATGGCATCGGGAGCGAATTTTTTATAGCCGAGGTATGACAGGTTCGAAAGGATCGCTTTCGGGTCATTTCCGAGAGTTCCGGCACCGTGAAGTGAGACGATGAGCGGATATTTTTTCTTTGGGTCATAGTTTTCCGGCGTAACGACGTAGTAGCACAAATCGGTTTCGCCGCGTGTATAGCGATACAGCTTTTCCATAGCAAACAGACCTTTCATTAAGAAGTCATTTTCATTATAGCGGAAAATGTGTGAAAAAGCAACAACTTTTTCACGCGTTTTTTCTACTTTTTCACCGGGAATAGGGCTATTTCCGCCAAGCGGAAATAGCCGAGGAGACCTTTCCGTGCAAACGGAAAGGTCTAAAGGCGGCTTTGGCCGCCGCAGAATGCTGCTCGGACGTACAAAAAGTTGCCGGTGGCAAGTTTTTGTGCGTCGGAGACCGCCGAAAGGAGGCCGCCAAAGGTGGCAAAAGGATTTAATTGGGCTTGTGCGAAGTTGTAGTTTTGTGCGCTGATTCGAGGTTTGCAAAACTTCGAATCCTTCTTTGAGAAAGGTTTTAATTTTGTTAGTGGGAAGTTCTTATTTGGGTGGGCTGAATCGAGGTTTGCAGAACCTCGAAGCTTTCCCGTAAGGGAAACGGATTGGTACTTTTTGCGGCGTG
>URCT01000197.1 GCA_900546385.1 uncultured Eubacteriales bacterium
AATCGTCAAAACCAGCGAAGCCAAAAACAAAATCCGTCAATGGTTCAAGAAGGAAAAACGCGACGAAAATATCGTCGAAGGCAAAAACGAGATCGATCGCGAATTCAAGCGTTACGGCAAAAGCTATACCGAAGCGCAGAAGAACGAAATCGTTGAAAATGTTGCCAAACGCTCCGGCTTTGTCGATGTGGACGATTTTTATAATAACCTCGGCTACGGCGGAATGTCGGTGACCAAATTTTCGGCACGCTTACGCGATGAATTTGACCGCGTTGTCAAGGAAGAGGAAGAAAAACCGGCAAATCCGATGGATGCCATCGTTACGACCGACAAGGATCCGAACCAAGAGAGCAAGCGTCAAAAAGAAAAAGCGACCGGCGCAATGCAAAGCGTCATTGTTGACAGCATCGATAACTGCCAGGTGCGTTTTGCCAAGTGTTGCAATCCGTTGCCCGGCGACAGCATTATCGGGTTTGTTACACGCGGCTTCGGCGTTTCGGTGCATAAATACGATTGCCCGAACGCGGTGGCCGGCCTTAAAAAAGAAGATGAAAAGGATCGTTGGGTCACCGTGCGCTGGTCGCGCGTGTCGCTTGAACAAGGCGAAAATACGACCGGTGCATTCGAAACGCTTTTGCAGATATATGCCAACAGCTCGCTCAGCATTTTTTCCGATATTTCCACGATTTTCGCCGAAATGCGCGTGCCGGTGCATTCCATGAACTCCAAGGAAACCTCTGCCGGCGGCATGATCATCAATTTGACCATTACCTGCCGCAACACGGCACACGTCAATAACATCGTTTCGCGCCTGAAAAAAATCAAGGACGTTGTCGATGTCACACGAGGGTTTTCCTAATATTTTTCGAAAGGATTTTCTTGCATGATTGCTTTGATACAACGTGTTGCCAATGCCGCCGTTACGGTGGAGGACAACCAAATCTCTCAAATTGGCCGCGGCTTTTTAGTTCTCTTGGGCGTTTTTGAAGGGGATACGGAAAACGAAATGCGCCTGCTTGCAAAAAAAACAGCCAATTTACGCATTTTCACCGATGAAAACGATAAAATGAATCTTTCGCCGTCTATGCTTCTTGAGCGCGGTGAAAGCTGCGAAATGTTGGTTGTGTCCCAGTTTACGCTGTGTGCTGCGTGCAAGGGACAAAACCGCCCGTCGTTTATGGCGGCGGCTGCGCCGGACAGAGCGAACGAATTGTATGAGAAATTTGTCGAAGAACTGCGCAATGTTTACGGATTTACGGTTGGTACCGGCGAATTCGGTGCGCATATGCAGGTGTCGCTTGTCAATAACGGTCCGGTAACCATTATTTTAGACACGGAAAAGCTGTGATTTTATGCGTTTAATCTTAAAGGATACAACCGATACCATCAAGGAAAACTATCTTCAGTCGCTTGCTCTTCTGTATTTGCCGTGTGAAACGTTTTCGCCGACCGAAGAAGAGGACAAGCTTTTATCGGTCTCAGTAAGTGTCTCGGACGGAGGTTTGACGGCGGAGCTTTCTTTCAAGTATTATGACAAAACGGCTTGCGCACATCGGTTCGAAACGCTTTCCGACACGCCCGAAGAACCGTTTCGCCTACAGGTGAAACTGCTTGTCGGCGGCTTGTTTTTGGAAGCTGCAAAAGAACTGTTCGGTTATCTTCCGCCATGGGGCATCGTGACCGGTATCCGACCTGCCAAGCTCGCGGCTGATTATTTGAACAAGTACGGTGACCAAGAGACAAAACGGATTCTATGCGAGAAGTATTTCGTACACCCGAATCGTGCTGACCTTTGCATCCGTACCGCTGCAAACGAAAAACGCTTGGTCGCACCGCTTTTTGAAAAGCCCTTCGAAAAAACGTGCAGTTTGTATATTTCCATCCCGTTTTGCCCGTCCAAATGCCGGTATTGCTCGTTTGTTTCGGCAACCACACCGCGCTTGCTTGCCTTGATTCCGGCCTATTTTGAAAAACTGCTTGGCGAAATTACATCGATTGCCGAAACGATTCATTCGCTCGGCTTGAAGCTGCGCAGCGTCTATGTCGGCGGCGGAACACCGGCGGTGTTAAGTGCAGCCCAGATTACAGCATTAACTGCAAAAATCCACGGGTTATTCGATATGACCGGCGTTGAATTCACCTTTGAAGCCGGTCGGCCGGACTGCATTACCATCGAAAAGTTACAGGCACTCAAGGACGGCGGTGTCACACGTATCAGCATAAACACCCAAACTGCGAACAACGATGTTTTGGCTGCCGTCGGTCGCAAGCATACCTTTGAAAATTATGAAAAATGCATGAATGACGCGCGAAAGGTTAGCATAAGCTGTATCAATACCGATTTGATTGCCGGACTGCCCGGTGAAACAGCGGAAAGCTTTTGTGAGAGCGTCCGTAAGGTGTGCCAGCTGTCGCCCGAAAATGTGACGGTTCACGCGTTTACGCTCAAACGCTCTTCGGAGTATAAGACGGCGCACACGGCGCACATTGACAGTGCCTCTCGAACGGCTTTCGAGATGATTTCGTCTGCCGGAACGTTTTTAACGAATCTGCACTATGAGCCGTACTATATGTACCGGCAGAAGAACACCGTCGGAAATCTCGATAACACGGGCTTTTCCTTGCCCGGTTACGAGTGCCTGTACAACATCTAT
>URCT01000198.1 GCA_900546385.1 uncultured Eubacteriales bacterium
TTTTGCCATCGTCTTTGCCGCCATGGGTGTGAAAAACGACGTGGCACAGTATTTCCGCAAGGCCTTTGAAGATGCCAATACCGGCAGCCGCGTGGTCATGTTCTTAAATCTGTCCAACGACCCGATCATCGAGCGTATCATCACGCCGCGCTGTGCCCTGACGGCGGCGGAATACTTGGCGTTTGATCGCGGCATGGACATTTTGGTCATCTTGACGGATATGACCTCGTATGCCGAGGCACTGCGTGAATTCAGCTCCTCCAAAGGCGATATTCCCGGCCGAAAAGGCTTTCCTGGCTACTTATATTCCGATTTTGCGTCGTTATACGAGCGTGCCGGAATGCTTGCCGGAAAGAAAGGCTCGGTCACGCAGATTCCGATTTTAACCATGCCGAACGACGATATCACACATCCGATTCCCGACCTTACCGGCTACATCACCGAAGGGCAGATCGTTCTCGACCGTGAGCTTGCCGCCAAAGGCGTGTATCCGCCCATCGGCGTGCTGCCGAGTTTATCGCGCTTGATGAAGGACTGCATCGGCGGCGGCTACACCCGAGAAGACCATATGCCGCTTGCCAACCAGCTCATGAGCAGCTATTCGGCCGTCGGTGAGGCACGCTCGCTTGCGTCGGTCATCGGCGAAGACGAATTGTCGGCAGACGACAAGCTTCTCATGAAATTCGGGCAGGCGTTTGAAGAAAAATTCGTCAAGCAGTCGCTCACCGAAAACCGTTCGCTTGAACAGACCTTGGATCTCGGCTGGGAGATACTGTCGTTATTGCCGCGGCGGATGCTTGACCGTGTGAGCGGCAAGATTCTCGACAAATATTATAAAGGCACGGCGGAATAAGGCCGTTTTGCAAAGCTTGAAATTCCAATCATGCGATTATGCGAAAGGAAGACCACGATGCTTACATTTCTGACACGCGTTCTTGTCGGTGCTTTGGTTGGCCTCGGAGCCGTGCTTCCCGGCATTTCGGGCGGCGTTTTGTGCGTCATGTTCGGCCTTTACAAGCCGATCATCGAATTCTTGTCCCATCCGAAGCGTTCTTTCAAAAAATACGGCTCCATGGTGCTGCCGGTGTTTTTGGGCGTTGCCATCGGCTTTGTGGTGGTCGCCCGTGTATTGGAGTTTTTCTTAACGCGTTATGAAGCCATTTCCGTCTGTGTGTTCATCGGCTTGATTGCCGGCGAATTCCCGTCCTTGTTCAAAGAAGCCGGCAAGGAGGGACGGAACAAGGCGTCTTGGATCTCGTTTTTTGCAGCGATGGTTCTTTCGTTTGCGGTGCTTATCGGCGTGAATCTGTTCCGTGTGGATATCACGCCGAACATATGGTGGTACATCTTTTGCGGCGCTTGCATGGCGGTGAGCATTATTGTGCCGGGCATGAGCTTTTCGACGCTGCTTATGCCGCTCGGACTTTATGAGCCGTTTGTGGCAGGAATCGGAAGACTCGATTTTTCGGTTATGATTCCCGGCTTTGCGGCGGTGATTTTGGTATTGATCGCGTTTTCAAAGCTGGTTGACCGGCTGTTCGAAACGCATTATTCGATCGCGTTTCATGCCGTGGCCGGTGTGGTAGTGGCCGCAACCGTGATGATCATTCCGTTTGACAGCTTTGCCGTGAGCGTATCTGGCTGTATCGCAAATGTGATTGCACTTGTCTGCGGCGCGGCGATTGCCTATTTGCTGTCGCTCATCCAAGTGGACAAAGACGCTTGAAGGTATACAGATTTTTACAAAAACACCAACAGGAGGGAAGACGATGGCAGGCATTGTTCCGACAAAAAGCAATTTAATGGCGGCGCAGAAGTCGTTAAAGCTGGCAAAGCTCGGCTATGAACTGATGGATCGCAAAAAAAACATTCTCATCAAAGAGCTGCTGTCGCTTGCCGCCGACGCAAAAACCATTCGTGCCGATACCGAAAAAGCCTTCTCTGAAGCATATGAGAGCTTGCGTCACGCAGAAATGACGCTCGGCCGCTGCGGCACGTTTGCCATGAGCGTTCCGATCGACGACGGGTTAAGCCTTTCGGCGCACAGTGTGATGGGCGTGGAATTGCCGGACATCCGGTACAAGGAGCAAAAATCCTACCCATATTTCGGCTTTGACTGCACAAACGCCTATCTTGACGAGGCTTATCGGAGCTTTAACAAGGCCAAAGCACTTGCCGTGAAGCTTGCGGCGGTGGAAAACAATGTCTGCCGGTTGGCCGATGCGGTCAAAAAGACGCAGAAGCGCGCCAATGCGCTGTCCAATGTGCAGATTCCGACGCTTACGGCACGCATCAAGTTTATCACGGAAGCGCTCGACGAAAAGGAACGCGAAGATTTTTCGCGGTTGAAGTTGCTCAAATCGACCGAGGAAAAGGCTTCCGCAAAAGAATAACAGGCAAAAAAAGAAACGGCCGCGCGGTCGTTTCTTTTTTTGCTTGCAGATATGCGAGGTTTGCAGAACCTCGGAGCTCCTTTTTGGAAGGTTTTAATTTTGTTAGTGCGAATTTTTGGTTTGAGTGCGCTGATTCGAGGTTCGCAGAACCTCGAAGCTTTCCCGTAAGGGAAACGGATTGGTACTTTTTGCGGCGTG
>URCT01000199.1 GCA_900546385.1 uncultured Eubacteriales bacterium
CGCATTTGAATGAAAACGAACTTCAAATAACCGTTAATCTCGATACGCGCAAAGCAACCGGCGCAAAGGCGTCAGCGTTGGCGGCTGCTTATGATGCAAACGGCAAGCTGATTGGTGTCAAAGCCTATGAAATCCCGAGCGGCAAGATACAAACGGCTTCCATGACGCTCCCCTCTTCTTCCGGGGCGGCAACCGTTAAAGTTTTTCTCTTCAACGACCTTACGGTTTTTTCACCGCTTGAAGATGTTAAAATTATTCCGGTAACAGCGGAATAACGATAAAGGACACGTTTTTTTGACGTGTCCTTCTTTAGCGGATTAGAGTGGTTTAGTTGTTATAATAAGTGAATGTTGCCGTGTTGTTTTCTTGCGTTATATCCTCGGCTTCCGCAAAATTTGCCAGCAGACACAGGGAAAGAATGCATAAGCCGATAACGATATAATGAACAGTGTTTCTCATAAGGAAGCCTCCCAACAAATTGAATTATGGTGTTTTTGCTATCTATAAGACGAAACCGTTCGAAAAAAGTTCCCTTTGCATGCCGCTAATGTGATTTGAAGGGCGCGACCAGATGTTTTTCGGAATACAGCGGCGAATAGAGCGTTTTGTCGGTACACAGCACGCCGCGCCGAATCACATGAAGCCCATAGCGCGAACGGATCGCATCCACCGTTTGATCGAGCGTTTCCTCTTTATCGGAATCAAATAGCGATTTCTGCTCTTCTTTGCCGCACGCGACAAAACCGGACGTTCGCACGCCGATCGAGCGAAGCGTCAGCCCGTTCGGAAAACTGCGATGATAAAGAGATAACGCCTGTTCGGCCAGCGTACCGGTGAGATTGGTCGGCAGAATGCCGCATTGCTTTTCGGTAACCGTTAAATCCGGTTCGCGCAGATGAAGCTGTAAGACGGTAGCCTTTAACGACGCTTTCCGCAAACGCGTGCAGACCTTGTCACACAACGCATAAAGAAGAACTTTAATATCCTCGTCCGATGTCATATCCCGCGGCGTTGTGGCCGAATTTCCGAGGCTTTTGATGGGATCTTCATAAACCACGTTCTGCACCGGCGAAAAATCATAACCGCAGGCATTGCGGTAAAGGCTTTCGCCGCTTTTTCCGAGAATCGAGCGAAAGAAAGCGCTGTTTCGGTTTGCCACATCGCCGATGGTTTCCACACAAAAGCTGTGCAAGCGTTTTTGGGTGCTGCGTCCGGCATACATCAGCTCACCGACGGCTAACTTTGAAATTAACGGAACGTACTCGTCCGGCCCGAAAACGGTTACCGCATCCGGCTTTTTGTAATCGCTCGCCAATTTAGCAAAGGTTTTGTTGTCACTGACGCCGACCGAAACGGTAAGACCGGTTTTTTCGAAAATTTCCTTGCGCAGACGATTGGCCGCCGCAACACCGTCCTGCAAGGTCCGTATGCCGGAAATGCCGGTCATTTCCAACCACGCTTCATCCATGCCGAACGGTTCAATACGGTCGCTGTACGTTGCGTAAACAGCGCGTACCTTTTGTGAATAATATTGATATTCCTCATAGTGCGCATCCAAAACCACAAGCTCCGGACACAGTTGCTTTGCCTGCCAAATCACCTGCCCGGTTTTCACGCCGCACTTTTTGGCCAGATTGTTTTTGGCAAGCACGATTCCGTGCCGCTCTTTTTGCGAGCCGCATACCGCTACCGGATAAACGGCGAGCGCCTTATGTTTTAAGCATTCCACCGACGCAAAAAAATTGTTCAGATCGGAATGCAAAACAATCCGATTGCGATTGATTCCTTTATGTGTAATATAATTTTCCGCTTCTGTTGACAGCATAAACTTTCTCCTAAAAAGAACAAATGTTTTTATTGTTCTAATTTTAGCACATTTGTTCTTAATTGTCAAGAACAAATGTTTGCAAAACGAGAAGCTTTTGCCTTTATTCGAAAAAAACTGCAAAAAAGATAAAAATTCGGGAAACATTTTGATTTCATTTTTCGTCTGATAAATGTAAAAGCAATACACAAGAAAGGAATGATAGCCATGAACAATACCGAAAAACGGAAAACCGTACAGCAAAACCGCAAACGTCTTGCGGCCTGTTTTCTGACCATCAGTTTGCTTTGTACCATGCTCCTTTCCATCACTTCCTGCGGCAGTAAGATGAATGCGCTTCCCGGCGAACCCATGTCGAACGATACCTTTCATGATGCTGCATCCTCTGCCCCGGGTGATTTTGACAACAACGGCTACGCTTTCGGAACCAAGAACGCAAGTTTTTCGTATAATACGGATTCCGAAAAAGAAGAGATCTATTACCAAACCGCCGAAGGTCAAGAAGAATCGAAGACTGCTGCTGCGCAAACACAGCGCAAAATCATCTATTCCTCCTATTACAACATTCAAACCACCCAATTTGAGGAAGCTATCACGGCTTTAGATGCGCTTTGTGAAAAATACGGTGCGTATTATGAGCGTTCGGACACCTACGGAAACGCCGAATACGGCAACCGCAACGGCTCGTACAGCATTCGTGTCCCGGTCGAAAGCTACAAGGCCTTCCGCTCC
>URCT01000200.1 GCA_900546385.1 uncultured Eubacteriales bacterium
CCGAAAATGGTATTCTTGCGGCCAACCGGCAAGGAACAGAAAACAATGCTTGCATCGGAAAGTCCCGAATTCTCTTCATCGTCGCCAATGTAAACCTTTAAGCGGTTATCCGGCGAAGCATCGGCTGCGGCAGGTAAAATTTCTTTGAGCCCTGCCCCATCGGTTTCGAGAAGTCCGAGAATATCTTTGACCCGTTCCACATCCTTGAATTCCGGGTAAGATAACAAATTTGTAATGCCATCCACTTCAACGCTGTGACCGTCGCCGCCGGCTGACGCTTCATACGCAATACGCAAAAGCGGATTGACAAGCGTTCGCAGATCGCCGAACTGTTCTTCTAACTTCATGATGTCCGGAAGCGACACATTTCCGAGCGGCTTTCCGGCAAGATTCAGGTTCAACGCGTTTTTGATGGCCACCGCGTCAGCCGCATTGATTGGAAGCCCGGTGGCGATGTGCTTGGTGTTGACCGAACCGTCCGGCAGGATCATCACAAGAAGCATACTGGATTTATCGATGACCAAGGTATCGAACCGTTCCACCACGCATTCGCCCGGCGTTTGGTCAACCGTCAGCGACGCATAGTTTGTCATGCGCGACATGACCTTGCGCGCCCGGCTCACAATGCTGTCAAGCTCATCGGATTTGAACCGCGTCAGTTCGGCAAGCAAGTCAAGCTGTTCTTTCGACGCCTTATACTCGCGCATAAGCTCATCAACATACAATCTGTAAGCACTGCCCGACGGAACACGCCCTGCCGAAGCATGAGGCTTGTCAAGATACCCCATTTCTTCGAGGTCGCTCATTTCGTTGCGGATGGTTGCGGAGGACAGCGAGAAGTTGCCGTATTCGAGCAAATGCTTCGACCCGACCGGTTCGCCGTGGTCGATGTATTCATCAACGATGGATTTTAGGATTTTTAACTTTCGTTCGTTGAGTTCCATGCTCGCTCCCTCTTTCAGATTTTAGCACTCGTTTTGTTCAAGTGCTAATCATTGTCTATATTGTACCACGTATCGAAGGAAAGTCAATAATATTTATGGTTTATTTTGTTAATATTTCGTGAATTTCGAAGAAAGGTGCTATTGGATGAGGAATAGAAAGGGACTGCCGAGCGGGAGACCCTTACCGTTGTTGGCTTATGAAAACTAAATAACGGAGCAATTCCCTTTCGGCAACTGCTCCGTAAAAAGCAAATACTATTTTATAAGTGTGTTCTTCCCCACAAAAACGAACGCGTCCTCCGCCAAGCTTTCCGCGTCCAAGCGGCAATGCCCAAGCAGATAGTCATAGGAGCCATGCGGCAAAAACTCCGATGCCACCGCACGTACACAAAACTCCGGCGTGAAATGCAGCAAAGCAAGCTCCGACACAATCTGACGTGCGATACCGCCGGTTTCAATGCCTTCCTCGGCAAACATAATTCGCGGAATCCCTTTCAAGGCTTCCTCTAAATATAAGGCGTAATCCTTCACCGGGAACACACGGAACAATTTGACGATACGCACCGAAATCCCTTTTTCAGAAAGACATTTCGCTGCCGCAAACACCTGCGCCGTTTCTTTGCCATAGGTAACCAAAGCAAGCTCCGGCGTTTGGGACGAAAACCGGTCGCAGACCGAAAAATAAGAAGCACTTTGGGCATTGAACGGCACAAACGCCGTGCGGTCATAGGTACTCATGCCGCCGCGCGGATAACGCAAAACGCTGATACCGGTTCCGGCAATGGCGCGTGTGAGTGCCGTTTCGAGCTCCTCAAAGCTGTCCGGCGCATAAATTTCCACACCGGGAATTTCCGACAGAAACGAACAATCGAAAACGCCCTGGTGCGTTTCGCCGTCGCCGGCGACAAAACCGGCACGATCAAGCGCAAGCACCATATGCAGCTTTTGCAAAGCCACATCATGAATCAACTGATCATAGGTGCGTTGGGCAAAGGTCGAATACAGTGCGCAAACCGGTAAAAGTCCGGAGACCGCAAGACCGCCGGCAAACGCAACGGCGTGTTCTTCGGCGATGCCGACATCAAAAAATCGTTCGGGAAATTGCTCGGAAAAGGCACGCAAACCCGTTCCGTCGCGCATAGCCGCGGTGATGGCACAGATTCGTTCATCTTTTGCGGCATGTGCACACAAGGCTTTCCCAAAAACAGAGGAATAATCGTTTCCGCCGGGAACGGTAACGCCCTCATCCGGGTCAAACGCACCGACCGAATGATAGCTTTCCGGTTTATCCTCGGCATATTTGTAGCCGCAGCCTTTTTTGGTTTTGATATGGACAAGCGTACAGCACGTGTTTTTTTTGGCTTCCTCTAACACCACCTGCAAACGTTCGATATCATTGCCGTCCACCGGCCCCAAATACTTCACGCCGAGGGCTTCAAAAAACGGCTGTTTATAGAAAAAGCTTTTGGCAGCATTTTTCAGCCGTCGCGCAAAATAAATGGAAAGCTCGCCGATTTTCGGGATTTTGCGCAAAACCTTTTGAAAATTCCGCTTAAACCGGTAATACTTTCC
>URCT01000201.1 GCA_900546385.1 uncultured Eubacteriales bacterium
TACCGTCACGGTATACGCGGATGTAGTCGATGTAGGTGATGCCTTCGTAGTTCGAAGCGTTCGGCTGGATAACAAAACCGTACATGGTGTCATAATCGTTCCATTTGCATCCGGACACGCTGTTGGAATCGAGTGCCATATCGGCGGTGAACACCTGATATTCGCCAATCGCCGCAGTATGGTTGCCGCGGCCGATTTTATGTTCTCCGCCCGGATTGAAGAAACCGCCGTAGGTATCGGTCGGCGAATAGTTGATGGCAAACCAAGGTGCCGTATTTTCTTCAAGATCTGCGTCCGTAATTTTCTCCGGTGTAACCTTATTTACCGCATTGACCGCTTTGGAAATTTTATAGCAGTACGAAACGATGTTGTATTCATGCGGATCAAAGGCAGTCACACCGGCCATATACTTCGGGATGAAGAACAGGCGCATATCGTTCTGGTAGTATTGACTGTTGGCGTTCCACATCGAACCCGGCATTTGCCATATACGCATCACGCTGCGGTTGTCCTCTGTGACAAACGTGATACCCTTGCCGGAATCACCCGTGTATTCGGTTTTTTCTCCCTCATAGGAATAGCCCATGGCAGGAACGTATGCATTTTGATGGAAAGAAACGAAGGTTTTGCCAACCAAATCCGTTTTATCGGCTGTTTCTCCGGCAGCGTATTTTGCACCGGTATCCGCACAATACCATGCAAGGAAATCCGTCTTGTCGGCAGGCTCCGGGAAGGTATATGTATTCTGATCAAGTGTGATAAACTGTCTGGAGGTGCCGTCAAGCAGAACAAATTGATTTTCGCCGGCCGTCGGATTGCAGTACAAACGCAGGTTGTCGTAATAATACGGAATCGTGGTATTGGCCATGCGGCGTGCGCCGAATTCCATCAAGCCGCCGTTCTCTTCGCCGACCTTCACAGTCCAGGTGCAGGTCATCCATTTACCGGTTTCCTTGATCGGTCCCGGCCAGCCTTCTTCCCAAATATCATCGCGTCCCGGCTTCCACGGATCTTTGACGTTTTTGAATTCCGCACGTCCCAAAATGCGCGGTTCGGAGGTTTCTGCCGGGAAATACAGATTCACGACCAACGTATAGGTACCGGGTTGGGTATACGTGGGAGCTGCTATCTGCAACGACGAATAGTTGCCGCTTGCCACTAACTCCAAGCAGTTGTTTTCGCTTCCGGCAGGATCTTTGACAATGGTCACCGACTTTAAGGAAGCCGGTTTCAGCACGGCGCCGGTATCCTCTCTAACATAGTTCGGCACATTGTAATCCTCCGAAGCGTTGAAATCGCTGTACCAGATGAGATCTCCATAGGTTTCATCCACAAGCGGAATATTTACGTCGGAAAGACAGGCTGTCGGATCGGCTTGTGTCGCTTCTGCGGCTTCTTCCACCGTTTCAAAGCCGAAAGCTCCGGCAGAAAGAGATAAAAGAAGTGCCGCCGCAAGGGATGGAAGAGTGCGTTTTTTCATGATCATTTACTCCTTTTCCATATAATTTTTGTGCATCGGTTGCTACTTTCAATTATACAGCACCCAATCCAGAAGTAAATGATTTTTAACGACATTTCTCAAAATTACTTGACGAAATTCAGCATACATGATACAATGAATACAAAATCACCGAGAAAGAGTGACCGCTCATGAAAAGCTGTGCGAATAAGTATACCGCACCGACCTATTACCGGCATTTCGGAAGCATCGGTTTAGACAAAGAAGAACTTCTCGACATCATGGTACAGGATTCCGAGCGACTGAAGCAGAACGGCGTTTATTACACCATTCACCTCAAGGATTTTGCCATTCACGGGTGTCAAACGCATATCGCCTCTGTGTATCGAAACAATTTTACGCCGTATCACGACCACGATTACTATGAGATCAACTGCGTTTTTTCCGGTGAGCTGTTAGAGTACATCGACGGCCGTCCGTGCGTACTCAAAAGCGGCGAACTGTTGCTGATGGCACCGAATGTCTATCACGTTTCCAATCCCTATAAAAAAGCGCGCTGCTACAACATTTTATTGTCCCGAGAGCTGTTCGAAGGCTGTGCAGCCTTGTTACGAACCGAAGATGCGGATAACTGTCTGTCCGAAATGGTGAAAAACTCCGGGTATTTCATTTTCCGGAATATGCGGCAGAAAACCGAACGGATCATTTTGCAAATGAATGATTTTGCGCGCCGCGGCAAGCAGTATTGTACGTGCCGCATCCCGCTTTTGGAATGCCTTGCACGGCAGCTTTTATATGAGCTGTGCGAGCATCCGTATGACGCCTATGCACGAACGGAAAATTCGCTGCGAAAAAATACGCCGGAGGAACTGATCGCCAAGCAAATTCTCGAATACATCCGTTTTCACAGATCGGAAGAGCG
>URCT01000202.1 GCA_900546385.1 uncultured Eubacteriales bacterium
CTCCCGGAGGAACGGAATAGACCGCCGAAACGACACTGCGCATCGCGGGAATCTGCGAGATGTACTGTAAGGTAACAGGATCGCTGTCACCGTACCAGCGGAAACTCATCTTCATAAGATAGGTTGCTCCTTTGTGTTTTTTTATCTGTACGTTTTATTGTTCCAAACGGCGTTTGATACGAATATCTTCTCCGACGAAGTGATAGGTCGTAAAGCTTCCTAAAAGGCGCGACAAAATGCGGTCGTCATACTGCTCACGAAGCTTAGCCTTCGTATCGAGATTGGTGTTGATGATCATGGGGAAACCCGAAATGATGCGCGTGTTGAGTAATCCGTATAGGGTGGAGGCGGAAAAACCGCTTTTGAATTCCGTGCCGAGGTCGTCGATGATGAGAAGCGAGCAGCTTATGTACCGTTCGGTATTTTCGGCGGCACGGGAGGCAGCATCGGAATTTTTGACAAACGTCTGCACTTCGAAGTTGTGCAGAATATTCTGCACCGTGTCATAGACCACATCGTAGCCGGCATTTATGACACCTCCGGCAATGGCTGTGGAGATATGCGTCTTGCCGAGCCCGGTTTTTCCGATAAAGAGCAGATTTTTCGCCGTTCTGTTCCGGAAATTGGTGTCAAAATCCTTGACATACGCTTTTGCTTCGGCCAAAATTTTGGTCATGCGGTCGCGTGCGCTGATGCCGTTTGCGTCCGGATGGTCGGAATAGTAGGTCAAATCGAAATTGGCAAAGCTCTGTTCGGTGAGTACCGCGCCAAGTCCCGAGGTTTCATACGCTTCCTTGATGAGCGCGCGCCGCATACAGTCGCACATTTTGAGTCCCACATAGCCGGTATCTTGGCATTTGGGGCATTCATAGCGCATCGACAGATAGTCCTCGGGCTTGCCCAAGGTGCGGAGCGCGAAGCGTTTGGCCTCTTGCAAGTCGGTATTTTCTTTTTTGAGAACGGCAATGCGGTCTTCAAGGCCCTCTTTGCCTTCGAGAGCCGCACCGTATAATTTTAAGCCGGTCAGCGACAGTGCACGGTCGATTTCGCGCAGTTGCGGTGCTTTTTCGTACATTTCCGCACGCCGTGCCTCTAAATCGGCTTCGGCTTTCTTGCGTTTGTTTTCATAGGCTTCGCGCACGGCTTCGGCAATTTGTTTTGAGTATCCCATGTGCGTTTATCCTTTCTTTGCTTTGGTTCGAACCGGCTTTTCCGGCGCAAGCGAACGGATAAAGGCGGCATTTTCGGGAGAGAGATTTGTTTTGTTGATAAGGAAACCCTGAATTGCTGAAATACGGATAACATATAATCTTTGCGTTTCATTGATACAATAGATCTGATTGTAATAGTAGGTGCCCTCACCATTAGGAACGATTCCTTTTACTCGGTCGTTATAAAAGAAAAAACGTTCAATTTGATTTTTACTCGGAAAAGAATCAAACACCTTTTTCAACATTAAAAAATTAACAAGATCCAATATTACAAACAAGACAGGTACGAGCACAGCCATAAACAGTGTATATATTTTTCCGGTCATTTGAAACTGTCGTAAACAAGCAACCGCTATCACAAACGAAAAAGATATCTGAAAGATCAGATTACACCAAATGCGTTTTTTGTTGACGCCCCAGTTTAATGCCAAATACTTGTCAAAAGTCAAATGTGTCTGCGTTTCAAACAGCAATTCGCCCTCCGCATTCTCCGCAGCGAAAGCTTTATCGGGCAATTTTTGCGGCAAATTCTGAGCTTTAAGAGAACGGCTGCCCGGCTTTTCCGGCGCAATTGAGCGAATAAAGGCGGCATTCTCCGGTGAGAGATCCGCTTTATCAACCGTTATCGCCTGAGCGGCAGAGGTGCGAATGAAATACGCTGTTGAAGTTTCATTGACACAATAAACCTGATCATACGAAATAATATTCGTTCCGATAGCAGAAACCATTTCGAGATAGTCGCGATAAAAGCGAAGCTGCCCATTTCCTTTTGACTCAGGCATGGAGTTCCATATTTTTTTCATTTTTCTTTCGTAAGAAAACACCGTACAAAAGCAGATGATCAAAGACAGCACCAGAACAATCCGCTCGGCAACAAAAAAGAACATACTTCCGAAAGTATCACAAAAATACAGACAGATTACTACTAAAACCGCCGAAACCAACATTGTAATAAGCGTTCTTGCCCGAAATGCCGTTTTATTTATGATGCGATTCAGCGCGAGGTATTTATCAAAGCTCGGTCGAGTTTGGACTTCAAACAACAATTCGCTCGTTTGACTCTCCACGTGAAGCACTCCTTTACGGATGATATTTTCTATCAAGATTTTAACACACGTTGCACATAAAGTCAAGGGGTGTAAATTCCCTCC
>URCT01000203.1 GCA_900546385.1 uncultured Eubacteriales bacterium
ATATTTGAAAAGGGCTGTGGCACGTTAGTTTGGGTGCGGTGGGAAATTGTTGCCGCAGTGCGCCGAGAAATAGTATTTCTTTATCAGTAAGCTTTGCATGAGCCAAAAAACGCTTTTATCGCGAATCAAAAAGATTTCATTAGCAGAAAGCTTTACGAACTTTACTCAAAACCACTTTTTTACGCACAAAAACTTCTTTTGCACGTGCCTTTCTTCGCTGTCTGCAAAAAATTCCCATTATCACAAACCAAAAGTTTTTCTTTTGCAGAAAGCTTTACGAACTGTCCTCAAAAACCGCCTTTTTATGTGCAAAAAATCTTTTATTCGCACAAACCTTTCCTTGTTTTTATCCAAAGCAACCCTTTTCCACCCTCCATCTTCCATTCGCACCACCCTTAACCTACTGTTTGCAAAGAATACAGCTGTTCTTTTGCTGTTCGCTCTAATTTTGTGCTGTAAAGCCGGAGCATCGCACCGATTCAAATCATTGCCGGCGATACCCGGAAAACTATTGTTTTCTGCGTTGCCGGTTACCTGATGAATGCCGGACATTTCAGCAAAAATCTCGTATCGACCGGCGATTTGAATCGAGGTCGCAGGACGGAGTCCCGCGTGCTTTTTGGTTACTTTTTGCACGATGCAAAAAGTGACAACCCGTTCTCCCTCGCAGGAAGTTCCGAGGTTACGCAAACCTCGAATCAGCACACCGCAACGGCAGTTTCACACCACAACAATTAAAACCTTTTCAAGGGAGCTTCGAGATTTTCCAAACCTCGAAGCAGTGCACCCAAGCAACACACGCGCACAATCCAATTAAATCCTTTTTGCCGCCCTCGGCGGCATTTTTTCCTGCTTTTTGACGCAAAAAGCAGAGCAAAAACGCCCTTTCCCTTCCGGAAAACCATCGAGGTTTTCCAAACCTCGATTCAGCTCACCGCAGCCGCGGTGAGCTGCCCCTCAGAGAAACTTGAAAAAGTCCTTGATCCGCGCGGCAAATTCGCGTATATCGCGCAAAACCTGCCCGCGATAGGTGTACGGATCACTGTTCACGCCTTTGGCGTCAAGCCCAGTTTTTTGCGCAATGTATAACGCCCGGTACAAATGATAACGCTGGGTCACCACAACCACATTTTCATACCCGAAAACATCTTTGGCTCGTTTCAGGCTTTCCGAGGTCGAATAGCCCATCGGATCCTCGACAATCGCTTCTTCCGGAACACCGTGCGCCAAAAGATAGTTTTTCATCGCCGTCACTTCGTCATACGACTCCGACGCGCGGTCGCCGCTGACAAGAACCGTGTCCGATACGCCTTCTTCCCATAAATCACAGGCAAAGGCTAATCGGTCACGTAACATATCGCTCGGACTGCCGTCCGGCTTTAACCCGGCACCAAGCACCAAAATGCAGTCCGCCTGACTGCCGCGCATGGCTTTTACCGAATAGATACGCTTGCCGCCGGTATGAATGACATATAAATTGATACACGCGCCGATAAGCACAAAAATTAACCCGATCACGACCGCGATCGAAAGGATCTTTAAGACTTTGCGCGTTCTTTCGCTCATGCCTTTTTCCTTTCATAGGGCATAAGCAGGGCTTTCATATAGGTATAGCATTCTTTTAACGCCGCGGCAAAATCACGGTCTCCCGCCACACCGCCCTCTGCGGAAAACCGACCGTCAAAGCCGTTTTCGGCAAGTGCCTTGAGCAACGCCCGATACGCCTCGTCATCCCCGTCGGTTTCATACGGAATCGAACGGCTTGACGTGGGGCTTGCCAAATGTACATGACCGACCTGTTTTGCAAAATCCGGCAAATCCGCCGCCGTTTCGCCGCCCATGGTCATGTGATAAAAGTCGCAGAGCACGCCGACGCGCGGATGACCGACGGCTTTCGCAATGTCTGCCGCCTCCCTGCAGGTGTTGATGAAATTGGTCTCGGACGCCTGCAATTCTTCGATATTCAAGCGTGCGTCATATTTTTCGAGCATGGGAACGACTTCTTCTGAAAGCAAGCCGACAAAGAACTCTTTTGCACGCTCACGATCATAGCCGTCCGGAATTCTTCTCATATAGCCGCTGCCGAACGAGATGCTTTCAAAATGGATTTTGCGTGTCCGTTCGAACGCACGTGCAATATAGTCGCGTGTTTTGCCCATGTCAAAATGACCGTCAAAAAACGTGCCGAGATCAATGCCGAAAAAGCCGTTGGCCGCTACCGGTGTTAAGCGGTTTTGTGCCAAAACGGCGAGATATTCGTCCATTTGTTCTTCGGTAAAGGAGGCCAGCTGGGAAAAACCGACCTCAACAAAGGAAAATCCGGCGTC
>URCT01000204.1 GCA_900546385.1 uncultured Eubacteriales bacterium
GCCCTCTTGTAGCATTCTTCCTTATCCGTATCCTCCGGCATCTGCACAGATATCTGAATCTGGTTAGATGTCATATCCGGGATCATGACGATACCCATCCGCATGACCGCCCAGATACTGTATACCAGCAGACCGATGGCAATGGCAAGGGGCACGACCTTCACTTTCAGGCAGAATGCCAGCATTTTTCCATAGATATCCTGCACGGTGACATCCTGCAGAGTGCGGTCGGTATAATCCACAACCACTTCGGGAATTTCGTTTTCATCCCATGTGCCGACGCCATACGTTTCGGCATCCTCAAAGGTCATGCCCTTGGTCTGGAACGGGAGCATATAGTTAATGGCCGATTGGTTTGAGCCTTTGGAAAGCGATGGATTTTTATGCGTTTTGATATCGTGATACACCAAATCGAAATAATTCGGGTCAAAATAGAACTTGACGATATAGCTGTTGAGGTTATACTGATAGTCTTCTTCGTCAAAAGTGCCGTCTTCGTTCTTTTTACCCTTGTTGGGTGCGTCAATGGCCGCATAGACATTGACATCCTCACCGGCATAGATCTGCGTATACGAGGGCGGATTTTTCTCCGGATCGCTCTCGGAAGCATGGATATAGACCGTGCGCGCAAGCTTGGTTTCATCCACGACCGGTGCCGGTTCGTTTTCATCCGCCACCACAGGCACCGTCCATCCGCAAATCATAGACAAAACAAGCACTATGGAAATCAGTTTTTTATACATTCGACCATACTTCCCTTCATTATTCTCCAACGGGCGAATCGCACGCGCTCCGACGCATTTGGTGTTTCGGTGTTTTTTGAATGCCTTACAGCCCTCGGCGTTAAAACATTCAAAAAACACCGCAATTTCAAACCACCGCGGTACGACTCTTTTCAGAGCCGTACCGTGAATGTTCACTTTTACTTAATGCAAAATCTGAAGCTCATGTTCGACAGTTGCTTCAATAATCTGCGCTGCAGCCCAATGTCCTTCGATATCCGTGAACGGATAGCCGCCGCTTGTGACATAGGTGCGAACCTTTTCATCGGTCGGCACACGCCCTGTTGCACGGTTGATAATGGCAATCGCTTCCGCACGGGTGATGTTCTTGCCAAGACCAAAGGAACCGTCCTCATAGCCACCGATGATGCCGTTTGCCTTCATGGCTGCAATATAAGACGCCGCCCAATGGTCAGCCGGAACATCGGAAAAGCTGTCAGCCGCACTTGTATCGTACTTCTTTAAGCGGCAGATCATTGTCGCAAATTCTTCACGCGTAATGGTGTTTTCCGGACGGAACGTGCCGTCTTCATAACCGCTGACAATGCCGTTTTCGGCAGCGAAGCCAACATTGGCCGCATACCATGCACCGGCATCGACATCGGCAAATTTGGAAACATCATACGTCTTTTGGGCGTCAAAGCCATCGGTGATGCGCGAAATCAAAGCAGCCGCTTCGGCACGCGTGATGTTGTTGTCCGGACGCGCAGTGTGATCCTCATAACCGGAAACATAGGCTTTGTGCGTAACAGTTTCAGCAGGCTTGGTATCCTTGTTTCCGCCGGTCGTGCCGCCGGTTGTGCCACCGGTAGAACCGCCTGTCGAGCCGCCGGTTGAACCGCCTGTCGAGCCGCCGGTTGAACCACCAGTAGAGCCGCCGCTCGAACCGCCGCCGGTGGAGCCGCCTCCACCGCCGCCACCGCCACCGCCACCGCCGCCTGCGCCGGCATCGGAAGCTTTGACAGTAACAGCCGCGTTGGTAAGTGCGATATTCAGAAGATTGTCCTCGGCGTCGCCTTCGATGTCATAAAGAAGCGCGCCCTCCGTTGTCTCAAAGGAGATTTCGAATTTTCCGCTCTTTACGGCCTTAAAGGTGAGCTTATAAATGGTTTTGTTGCTTGCATCCGAAACGGTGTTCAAAAGAAGAAGCGAGCCGTCATCGGTGTTGTTGATGGCTTTGTATTCACCCTTGCTTTCGGTGCATTCCGCCTTGGCAAGCGTTGCAATGTTTTTCGGATAGGTCGCCTTAATGAAGTAGGTGTTGACCTCTTTGCCATCGGCATCGAGTTCCAGCGTCAAGGTAAAGGTGCTGCCGGCCTTGACCGATTCCGTCGAGGAAGTGACAGTCAGCTTTGCCGGAATAGAACCTTTTGTGCCGGTTTCGATATGATTTTCTGCCGAAGCGATCAAAGCCAAAAGGTCATACTGCGTAAGCGTACTATCGCGGTTATAGTCCACACCGTCAAACGCAGAAACAGTCATGTTCCGGCGGGCGGGGGTATAAGGCT
>URCT01000205.1 GCA_900546385.1 uncultured Eubacteriales bacterium
GACGCACAAAAACTTGCCACCGGCAACTTTTTGCACGTCCGAGCAGCAACTTTTTTCCTACTTTTTGTAAAGTACAAAAAGTAGGAAAAAAAACTATTCCGCCTTACGGCGGTGTCCCTGCCGGGACGGCACACTCCGTGTGCTTTTTCGGTTCTTTTTGCCGGGCGCAAAAAGAACCGACGGAAGATTCGAAGTTCCGCAAACCTCGAATCAGCCCACAAAAAAACCAAATTTACATTTCATCCATATAATAGCACATACTTCGTGCTATACTATACCAAAGGCAGAGTAGAGAGCCTTGCGTAAAGTGCCGACTGTACGGGGAGTTGACAGCCGGACGAAAAGCCGTTTTTGCCGTTTTTCAAAACCGAAAACCCAAATTCGCTTGCGGTAACGCTCTCGCATCCCACTGCAAAAGAACATGACCGACGGATTTTTTCATACCATCGGTCCACGTTGTTTTTGTGTGCGGACGTTTTGCCGCACATTTTTTGTTTTTTGTGCGACTGCCGTTCCGCCTTGCCGAAGCTTCCACAAAAACACTCCCAAGAAAGGTCGTCTTATGCCAAAAACAAACCTCCGCTCCACACACAATCCGCGCCTGTTTCGCACACCCTTCTCCAAAGACTATTGGATGTGCGCCTTCGGAGAACTGCGCGATCCCAAAATGTTAACACTTGCCGCACTGTTTATCGCCTTGCGCATGGTGATAAAAACACTCAAAATTCCGGTAAACGATACCATGAACGTCTATTTTACCTTTGCGGTCAATGCCTTGGGCTCTTATATCTACGGCCCGGCAGTCGGCTTTGTCTCGGGTGCCGCGTGCGATACGATTTCGTTTCTCATCAAACCCAGCGGCCCGTATAACCCGGCCTTTATGCTCATCGAAGCACTCGGCTCGTTCCTTTACGGCATCTTTTTGTATCGGTCGCGCGTGTCGATTGTGCGTCTGTTTTTGTCCAAATTCTCCGTCAGCCTCATCTGCAATATTTTCTTAACGCCGCTGTTTTTGTCGCTTATGTACGGCAACAAATCCCTGTCAGCTCTCATGGCCTCCCGTATTCTGAAAAATGCCATGATGCTGCCGATTGAAACGGCGGTTTTGGCGGTGCTGTTCTCGGTCATGCTGCCGGTGCTGCACCGTTCCAAGGCCGTGCCGTGGATTTCTGCTTCGGACGGAAGAATTGCCGTCGGCGCATTCGGGTATTAAAAGGATAGTATCATTATGGAAGAAAACGAAAAAATCCGTAAAACAATCCGACAGATTCTCGCTTCTTTTCAGATCACCGAAACCGCTTTTTTGGAAGCGACGCATTTCCGCATTCTCCAGCCGCATCTTATGCCGGAGAATATCCAAAGCGCCGCCTTATGGCTCATGCCCTACTATACCGGCGCGCATCCGCAGCGGAATGTGTCGCTTTACAGCGTCAGCAAGGATTATCATCTGTTTTCGAGAACGGTTGGAAATGCCCTTGTTTCGGCACTTTCGGAAGAATATCCGGGTGAATGCTTCAAAGCCTTTTGTGACAGCTCTCCCATCGATGAGGTCGGTGCGGCCTTGCTTGCCGGGCTTGGCATGATCGGGAAAAACCGGTTACTCATCCATCCGGTTTACGGAAGCTATGTGTTTATCGGATCGCTTCTCATGAGCATAAAGCTTCCGGGCGAACAGCCGAAGCCGGTCAAAACCTGCTTAAATTGCGGCTTGTGCGGCAAGGCGTGTGCGTTTTTGCGCGGCGAGAGCGAGGTCTGTTTTTCGGAGCTCAATCAACGGAAAGTGCTGACCGACAGAGAGCTAGCCGCCGTCAAAAGCCGGCCGATCCGTTGGGGCTGTGATGTATGTCAAGAGGTCTGCCCGATGAATCGGAATGTACCGCCCACGCCCATCTCGTTTTTTTATGAGGACATTTTGGAAAATGTCACGGCGGAGATGATCGACGGCATGAGCAAAGCGGTTTTTCGGGAACGTGCGTATGCCTGGCGCGGCAAAAAGACCATTCGGCGGAATCTGGAATAAAGGGTCGCGAAGCGGCCTTGGAATGTTCGCCGATGGCGGCGAAAGGATTTAATTGGGCTTGTGCAAAGTTGTTGTCTGTGTGCGCTGATTCGAGGTTTGCAGAACCTCGAATCTTCTTTTGGGAAGGTTTTAATTTTGTTCGTGCGAAGCCGCCATTGCGGCGAGCTGAATCGAGGTTTGGAAAACCTCGAACTTCCCGAAAGGGAACGGTTTTATTCTTTTCGCTTGTACGAAAAGAACGGGGAGTACCCCAGA
>URCT01000206.1 GCA_900546385.1 uncultured Eubacteriales bacterium
CCCTCGGCGTGTTTTTGCGGTACTTTTTGCACGCCGCAAAAAGTACCAAAAACCGTTCCCTTTTCGGGAACTTTCGAGGTTTTGCAAACCTCGAATCAGCCCACCCAAATAACACCTTCGCACGAACAAAATTAAAACCTTTCTTAAAAAAGGCTTCGAGGTTCTGCAAACCTCGATTCAGCTCGCCGCAATAGCGGCTTCACACAAACAAAACTAAATCCTTTTAGAACTTTTCGTAGAAACAAAAATAACGTAAAACCGTCCCTTTTCTGCTTTTCTGGAAAAGCAGAAGCACCCGATGGGTTGCATACACAACCCATCGGGTGCAAAAAATCAAACTATTTTTACTCCATAGACACCCAGCGGCGTCGGCTCATGCGGTACAGTCAATTTTCCGTCCGCCACCAAACTTTCCATCAAAAACGCCATGGTGTTCAGCCGATGATGAATTTTCGCAATATCGCCGCACTGATCCTTGACGGAATCCGGCACATATTCGCGAAGAAGCTTTTCTCCCATGTCCGAAATTTCAATCATCAGCGCGGAAGCTTTCTCGGTCATCCCCTTTAACAGCGCCGTAACCGCCGAAAATGTGCTCTCGTCAAACACCGGAAAACGTGCTTTTAACACACCGTCGGTACAACGAATAAAACCGCCGGCGATAAGCTCCGGAATCGTGTCATTACGCTCGTCTGCCTTTTCGCCGCGCATGGCCGCGCACATGGCTTCGGTTCTTCGATCGAATTTTTCGTGTAAAAACCTCTGGCACGGTTCAATGACAATATAGTTTACCGCCGTAAACCATGCCGACCGCGCAGCATTCCAATTGTCCATACAAACGCCGCTGAAATGGCGGTATGTATAGTTGTTATTATGCCCGAAAAGGAAGCCGCAGCCGCCGAGCGGCAAATTTTTGGGTTCACTCATCGGCGAAGCTTCGTTCGCTAAGCACCAACCCTGTACCATGGTGATGTTTAATAGCAGCCATAAAAGAGAGTTGTCGTTGGAATTGTTTCCCTCAAACGTGAGTTTTCGCAGCGGTGGGAGCAGCTCCGCCGCGTCCTCATAGAGCGCATCGGCAGTGGCTTTGTAGAAGTTTTTCGTTCTCCGGTCGAAATCCTGTTCATAGTCTCCTGTGAGGATCACCAAATTGGTTCTGTATTTTTCGCCGGTTTTCAAAAGCACACCTGCTTTTACCAATATCGCCAGTTCTTCCTCTAAATACGGCATCGCCACGCCCAATTCGACAGACAGCTCCTGCGCTGTCATCGGAATGTCATAGGCGGCCAGCATGATCGAGCCGGGAAGCTTGCGGCGAAACAGGTCAAGGTAACAGTTTTGGTCGCCCCAGAAATTGATGCGGAAAACACCGGGATTGTAGCTTTTTTCTCCTAAATTACGCGTCATACCAATTCCTTCTTTCAAAAGTTTTCTTGTTTTGAACAGATGATATTTCACCATATCGACGGAAATATGCTGTTCTTTGGCAATTTCGGAACAGGTTTTGTGATGGATGTAATAAGCAACGCTGACCTCGCGGTGCGTTTGGGACAAGAGCGAAAGCTCCCGGCGCAGCAGAAAAATGCTTTCTTTTGCAGATTCCTTTTCGATATACGCTTCCTCCGGCGTCGGCGCGGTATCCGGCAGTTCGATATCTTCCGGAAGCGGTTCGGTTTTCCCGGAACGTTCCTTGCGGCGAATGAATTTCCGGAACGTATTTTCGGCGATCTTCCATGCAAATGCCCAAAAAGCGGATTCATCGCTTAGCCGTGACGAAGAGCGAAGGATCTCATAGACGATCTCCGACGTCAGATCGTCGACGTCGTTTTTATCATACAGACGTGCAAATGCATAGCCGTAAAACGATGTGAGGTTTTCGGAGATTATTTTTGCCGCTTGCTTATTGTCCATTTTCTCACCTTTCTTTGTTTGAAAGCTTTCATCTGTATAGTATCGGTTCGAAGGCAACGGTTAAGGAGAAAAGAAAATTTTTGCATAAAAAATAAACGCCCACGCAAAAGCGCAGGCGTTTTGGCTTTCACGTTCATTATAGATACAGGAAATCATCTTATCGATAACACACATTCATGATTATATAGTGAAATATTTCGCTTTTGCTCAATGTGAAATAATTTGCTTGTCGCAAATTGTGAAATAGAGAGCTGCGCTCTCTGTGATATGAAATTTGCCTTTTAACATCCGCGAAGCGGATATTTCACGCAC
>URCT01000207.1 GCA_900546385.1 uncultured Eubacteriales bacterium
GCGCTTGCCGGCATCCGACGGCGAAAGCAGTGAAAACGGCGCATCCAAATGGATGTCGGCACAGTGGATAAATTTCATGCATATTCCTCCTTTGTGACGTTTGACGGCTGATTTCGGCCGATACAATAAAAAAAGACGTTTGCATAGACAGCAAACGCCTTCTTTTATCAGTCAAGATTGAATTTTTTCTTGAACTTATCCACTCGTCCGCCTGCATCAACGAATTTCTGCTTGCCCGTAAAGAACGGATGGCACTTCGAGCAGATATCAACACGAAGCTCCGGCTTTGTGGAACGAGTCTTGAACGTTTCGCCGCAAGCGCATTTCACGGTGGCTTCAACGTATTCCGGATGGATTCCCTGCTTCATCTATATCACTCCTATTCATTTTTCGATTCCGATAACAAGAGATATTATAGCACAACTTTTCCGATTTTGCAAGAGGATTTGCTCAATATTTGAAAATATTTTGTGAACACAGATGAAGAGACAGCCGGAATTGACCGATCGCGGCACATGTTTAGCGGATAAGCTTCAAGCAGGCTTGCATGAGCTTGTCAAGATCGTTTTCCGTCCAGTCGGGACTGACGCCGACATATACGGTTTTTGCCAGCAGCTCCAATGTTTTCGGACACATTTCCGGCGAATACCGGCTGTTTAACTCTTGGTTGACCGCAAACCGGAAAGGATCCGAAGCCGCATTCAGCGCACCGCGTTTTTCTAAGATCGCCGTCCAGTGTGTATATATATGCTTGCCGGTATCGATCGGAAGAACACCGCCGATTCCGTCGGCTGCGGCAAAACGGCGCGCCTCGGCTTCGCTTGCAAAGCGAAAGGCGATTGTCGTTCCGCAATCACCGGAGCTGTCATTGGAGGGCACAAAGGCGTATTTGCCGTCCAACGCCTCTATAACGGCTTTTTTATTTCGGCGCAGATCCGCCAAAATGCCGGGCAGCTTTTTCAGCTGCTCCCGTAAAATTGCGCAGGTTATTTCGTTTGTGCGGTATTCCGTGCCGCAAAAGACAGGCTGCCGGATTTCCTGCAATTGCTTGCCGAAATAGGCGACGGCACTGCTGTCGTGATAAATTAAGGCGCGTTCGTAGACGGCGCGGCTGTCGGTCAGCAAAGCACCGCCCTCACCGGCACTGATGATTTTGAACTGATTAAAGCTGAAGACGCCGGCATCGCCGATCGTTCCTAAGCTTTTTCCCTTATAGCTGCCGCCGACAGCCTGACAGGCATCCTCAACAATTTTTAAGCCGTATTTTTCGGCAAGCGCTTGAAGAGCCTCCATGTTGCACGGAAAGCCCTGAATATGAACGGGCAGAAGTGCTTTCGTGTGGCGGCTGATTTTCTTTTCCGTGTCGGCAATGTCGAGCGTGAGCGTGTCATCCACCTCTGCGATGACCGGAATTGCACCGACGGCAACCACAGCCATGGCGGTGGCAATATAAGTGTAGGCCGGGACAATGACCTCATCGCCCGGACCGATGCCGAGTGCCGTTAAAGCGGAAATCAAGGCGGCTTTGCCGGAGGTCATGACAAGAACGTTTTTGCTGCCGAAGTAGTCGCGCATTTCGGCTTCACACTGTTCGCTTTCCTTGCAGGCGTCGTTGATTTTGAACAGATTGCCCGACCGAATGACGCGCGCGACGGCATCAATTTCTTCTTTTCCGATTCTGTACATTTTCATACCTCGTTTCGTCGTTTTGTTGGTTTGACTGTGAACAGTATACCGAAAAAAAGGCGTTTGCGCAATCCCGAATTGTCCGGGCTTATACCCGAAAATTCACGGAGGTTGACAAGTGCCGGTCAAATGGGTATAATAGGCTTGAAAGCTGTCGGAGGGAAGGGAAGAAGCGTCATGTTTTATCAGCCGGTGATCATGGGAAACAAACCGTACCGTGCAAAGCTTTGTCTGCTCGGAAACTTTGATTCCCATTGGCACAGCGAAATTGAGATTATCCGCTGTTTAAGCGGCGGCTTTATGGTGCTTTTGGATGGCAGAGCATACACGATAAAGCCGGGGCAAACCGTCCTTGTGGGCAGTGCGGTGCTTCATGAAATCAAAGACTGTCAGCCGGAAACGAATGTGCAGTATATCGAGTTCGGCAAGGTGCTGTTGGGCGAGGCGTATGAAGCTCTTTCCGCACGTTCCTTTGAAACGCCGGTGCTTATGCCGCCGGAGGCAGGCGCCGGCGCAGAGGATACCGTTTCGGC
>URCT01000208.1 GCA_900546385.1 uncultured Eubacteriales bacterium
AAAGCTCCGAGGTTTTCCAAACCTCGAATCAGCCCACAAAGGCAACAACTTCGCACAAACAAAATTAAAACCTTTTGAAACTTTCCGCTTCGCAGAAAGTTTGTCCCTGCCGGGACGGCACACTCCGTGTGCTTTTTTGCCGCCCTTAGCGGCGATATCTTTGTTGCTGACGCAACAAAGTCTCGCCGCTAAACCTCCATGATGACCGGAAGAATCATCGGCTTGCGCTTGGTAATACCGTATATGTGCGTCGTGAGCGCATCCTTGATGCGTCCCTTGATGGTGTTCCATTCGTCAATGTTGCTGTCAAAGCACTTTTCAATGGTCTCAAGCGCAATGCCGCGTAAGCTGTCCATAAGCTCTTCTGCTTCCTTAACATAGACAAAACCGCGCGATACAATGTCCGGCCCAGACAAGATTTCCTTGGTCTCAAAGCTGATGGTCGCCACCACCACGATTAAGCCATCCTGTGCCAAATGCCGACGGTCACGAAGCACCACACTGCCGACATCGCCGACACCGAGACCATCGATCAGCACCTTTCCGGCCTGTACATGATCTTGCGTGCGGATGCCGCTTTCGGATACTTCGATCACCATGCCAAGCTCCGGAATGACAATGTTGTTTCTTTCCACACCCATCTCTTGGGCTAAATCCGAATGCGCCTTCAAATGGCGGTATTCGCCATGGATCGGAATAAAATATTTCGGCTTGACAAGCGATAACATGAGCTTCAACTCTTCTTGGCAGGCGTGACCCGATACGTGTACATCCGCTACCGCATCGTTCAAAAGCGTAACGCCCTTTTTGAGCAATTCGTTGACGATTTTGTTGACTAACTTTTCGTTGCCCGGGATGGTGGAGGCTGAAATGACCACTAAATCCGAATCGGACAGCGAAACCTTGTCGTGCTCCGCAAAGGCCATGCGATACAGCGCACTCATCGGTTCACCCTGTGAACCGGTCGTGATGATGGTCAATTCCTCCGGCTTGAAACGCTTGATTTCATTGATATCGACAAGCGTTCCCTCGGGAATGTCCATATAACCGAATTTCTGCGCGGCGGCGATGATGTTTAACATACTGCGGCCGGTGAGAGCCACTTTTCTTCCATATTTATGCGAATAATCAATAATCTGCTGCACGCGGTGGACATTGGAGGAGAATGTCGCGATGACGATGCGCTTGTCACAGCCGCGGAAAATGTGGTCGAGCGATTTGCCGACCTTGCGTTCCGACATGGTAAAGCCGGGACGTTCGGCATTGGTGGATTCGCCGAGCATGGCGAGAACGCCTTGTTTGCCGAGTTCGCCGAAACGGGTCAGGTTGATGACATCGCCTTGGATCGGCGTGAGGTCGATTTTGAAGTCGCCGGTGCAGACGACAGTGCCGGCCGGGCAGGTAACGGCAATGGCGCAGGAGTCGGCAATCGAGTGATTGACGCGGATAAACTCGGCGTGGAAAAACTTGCCTAAATCGATGGTATCACCGGCATTGACCTGATTAAGGGTAACGGCCTTTTCAAGACCGTGTTCGATGAGCTTGCCTTCGACGATACCGAGTGTGAGCAGCGTTCCGTAAACCGGGACGTTCAACAGGCGAAGCACATAGGGCAGGGCACCGATGTGGTCTTCATGTCCATGTGTTAAGAGGATGCCGAGGACTTTATCGGCATTTTCTTCGAGATAAGCCGTGTCCGGGATGACGAGGTCAACGCCGAGCATACTTTCGTCAGGAAAGCCGAGACCGCAGTCAATGACGAGAATTTCGTCTTCGTATTCAATGGCGGTCATGTTTCTGCCGATCTCACCGAGACCGCCGAGCGGAATAATTTTCACTTTTTCGTTTTTGTTTTTTTTGTTTCGCGGCAATCGATTACCGTTTCTTGCCATAATATCATCCTTTCAGAGTATAACGAGAAAGACGTCCGGAAAAAGGGGACGTCTGCCCGGTTTTTCGGGCGACTGGTGGAGTTGTATGTATATCCGAGACGGTGGGGACCGTCTTAAAATAACGAGGTTGGTTTGGAAATTCGAGGTTTGCAGAACCTCGAAGCACCTTTTGGATAAGGTTTTAATTTTGTTTGTGCGAAGCCGCAGCTGCGGCGAGCTGAATCGAGGTTTGGAAAACCTCGATGTTCCCGGCAAGGGAAACG
>URCT01000209.1 GCA_900546385.1 uncultured Eubacteriales bacterium
CGGCGGCATTTTTTGTTGCTGACGCAACATTTTTCCGCCTTACGGCGGTGTCCCTTCCGGGACGGCACGCTCCGCGTGCTTTTCGCCGCCCTCGGCGGCAATCTTTGGCGGCGGTGTCCCGCCGCAAGCACCCAAAAAACGGCAGCTGCCACCCGGGCAGCCGCCGTTTTTTTGTTTGTCAGTCGCTTACGATATTTTTTCTACCGTGACGTTGTCGATAAGGAAACCGACACCTTCACCGTCCACGGGATTGGCATAGAACGCGAACTGGTCGTTGTCTCGTTCGGTCGAATCGGCTGAAATGGTGAATTCAAATTCCCAATGTTGCCAGCCGTCTTCGGTGGAAATGGTAATGTTTCCGCCCGGGAACAGAATGTGGTCGAGCTTGCCGTCCCCATCCCTGTATTTCAGATTGCAGTACATCGAGGTGCTGATGCCTTCACTCTTGCTTAGCGTGCCGGTAAGCTTTACGTCAAGTGACGCCTTGTACGTCGCGCCCGGCGTGTAGGTGCAGCTCTGCTGAACATAGACCCATACGTTGCCCTCTGCCGGCGTTACTTTCCACACATTGCCCTTTTCTTCATCCTTGGCAATGGCTACCGTGGCGTTGCCCTGCGTGCCGAAAAAGGCATTGGGCAGAGTCTCGTCTTCCGCGTCTCCGTTTTCGACAATAATGCCAAGCGTAGCCTTTTCGGCAGCATGACGTTCTTCTTCCTCAACCGCTTTTTTGCCTTCCTCATCCGCAACCAAACGGATATAATCGATATCCACGTGTCCCGCACCGTTTAACGGGTCGATGCGCAAATTGGTCACATAGCCTCGCCAATCCGCACTTTCGGAGAAATCAAAGACATATTCAATCACCTTGTCGCCCGAAGAATTGCCCACAACGCCGAGCCGTTTGCTCTTGGATTGGGTAAACGTGCCGTCGTGATTGGTGGCATAAAACACCTCGATGGCCGAACCGTTCTCTCCGTCAGGCAGACGATGCTTCATGCCGACGATCACCTTGTTGTAAATGCGTGCGTCGATCTTCACGCCGTTCAACGATAACATCGGATCGTATAACGGGCTTTGACCCGAACGTTCGAGTGCGTCGCCCGAAAGGAAACCGCCCTGAACGATGCCCGACATGGATTCCGGCGCAAAGCCCTCCGTGTCGCCCGGCACATCGAACTCGAACTCATACGGCACGCGGTTCTTGATAATTTCCTGATACTTCTTGTCAAGCGTGGAAACCGTCACAGCCTTGTTTTCAAACGTGTAGTCGATGCCTTCGATCTTGTATAGGAAGAACAACGGAAGAACCGGGAGACCGTCGCGGAGCGTTACCTTTTCGGCAAGCTTTTGTTCCTTGCCGTCAACAAGTGCGATATCGCTGTCAATGTTGAAGATGATCTCGTGGTCTTTCTTGGTAACGATGCGGAGCTTGCCGGTGAAGCGGCTCCACTCATAGTAGAAATCATGCAGGCTGAAGAAGCCGTCATACGAGCTTGCCGCCACATACAGTTCATCGTTCTCCAAAACCGGCATAAAAGGCGCATTGTAGGCTTTGTTGTCCACCGTGACGGTGATCGGCAGGCTCGATTCATCGCGCGTGATAAGCTCAATTTTTGCCACGTCAAATTCGCCGGCCTCGCGGATGATGTCAAAGCGGAATGACGTGATCATATCCTTCCAAGCACTTTTTCCGGCAGTGGAAATGGTGTATTCGCGGAAATCCTCGGTTGCACCGATCGGAACATTAAAGCTCTTGGCCTGGTTGAGACTCGGGTCGGAGGATGTGGTATAGAAAACCTCGATGACCGAGTTTATGTTGGATCTTGCCGTCACACGGATAGCGATGATGTCCTCGGCGCGTATCTCATCCGGATATTTTTCCGGTGCGATTTCAACCGCCGGGTCAGATTTGGTCGTGCGGCATTGGAGAACATTGTCCATCACCATGGC
The DNA here is from genome assembly GCA_900546385.1 of uncultured Eubacteriales bacterium. Classification (GTDB taxonomy): domain Bacteria; phylum Bacillota; class Clostridia; order Oscillospirales; family CAG-382; genus UMGS882. Next base: position 1,951 of record URCT01000209.1, read on the forward strand.
GGAGTCAATATTCTGCGGTGCAATTAAATCCGCGCCGGTAAACGTAAAGAGTGCCTTTTCGCCGGTTGCGGCTTTTTCTTTTTCATAGTCCCATTTTTTGATGGAGGTCTTGGACTTCGGATAGAGGTGGCCGAGACGCGCCTTTTGGTTGT
>URCT01000210.1 GCA_900546385.1 uncultured Eubacteriales bacterium
CCCTGCGTTCTTTGGGCCTTACCGGAAAATATGATGGATTTATTTATATTTGCCGTGCCATCGAAGAAATTTTGAAGGAAAAAGAGCCGCCGCATTTCCAGAGCATTTACTATGATATCGGCAAGGAATACGATGTCAATCGCTGCTCGGTAGAGCGCAGCATCCGTTACGCAATCAGCTACATACGCCGCAACGGCAATATGTCCAAGCTCGGTGCCATTTTCGGCGATGCCGCCTGCGATGAAAAGAACTTCTCCAACAGTAAGTTTTTGACCATCCTTGCTGCGGATATCTACGAAAAACTCACTTCTTTGGAAGCTTCAGTTTAAGGCTTTGAAACGATCCCGTCAATCTGTCGGAATCGTTTTTTCTTAAAAGCCAATTGGATTGCATTCAATATTTTTTGAAAAAATAACGATAATTTATGTATATGTCACGAGATGTTCATACATAAATGCTATACTGATTTTATCAAACGTTTGGAGGAAATAACAATGTTGAATCATGTTTATATGTTAGATGCAGCACCGGTCGCTACGGGCACGCCGACCGGTATGGAGGCGTGGTCGATGCCGATCATGCTGGTTGTGTTTATCGCAGCCATGTATTTCTTTATGATCCGTCCCCAGAAAAAGCAGGAAAAACAGATTGCCGAAATGCGCAACAACCTTATGGTCGGCGACGAAGTGACCACCAACGGCGGTATTTTGGGACGCGTCGTTTACATCAAGGACGATGTTGTTACCATCGAAACCGGCGCTGACCGTGTCAAGATCAAGGTCCGCAAATGGGCAATTTCCACGGTTGATAAAAAAGTGGATGAAAAGCCGAATGTTCCCAAGGGCGGATATAAGGTTACCGCAGCGAAAAAGGCTGAGGACAAACCGGAATTGAAGTAAGTTGAAAAAGCTGTGCCGTTCAGGTACAGCTTTTTTGCGGAATAATTCCTAAGATTTGCTTAATTTGATTAATTGACAGTTGATTTTATAAAAAACGCGTGCTATAATAGAGATGTAAAATAATGTTATAGTGATGTCGCTTTACGACCTCTATCCACATAACAACAAGGAGTGATTTATATGAAAAAGACCACCGCATGGATTCTTGTACTTACCATGCTGTTTGCATGGGTTGTGCTGTCTGTTCCGGCTCTTGCCGAAACGGTCACCGATGACTATGCCGAGGGCGACGTGGATGCGTCGGTTTTTCTTGCCGGGCAAAATACAGAGAATAACGCGCATATACAAGGCTTGCTCTGCTCGGCAGGCTATAAGGTCAACTCGGCCGGCGTAAGCGAATATCTGATTGCCGCAGGCTACGATATCGCCGTCGGCGGAGCAGCCGTTAAAGACGCTGTTTTGGCCGGCTGCAACATTGAAATTTCCGGCAATATCGGCCGCGATGTTTATGCATTCGGAAAAAATATCAGCATTTCCGGAACCATCGGCCGTAATGCAAAACTTGCCGCTGACTCTGTTTCCATAAACGGCACGGTTTTGGGCGATTTGGATATCACAGCCGGAACTATTTTGATTTCGGAAAATGCCGTGATTTCCGGAAAACTTCGTTATAACAGCGATGCGGATATCGTTGCGCCGGAAAAGGCGTTGCAGGATGCGGAAATTTTCGAATCCGACGTAACGGATACGGAATTTTTCGAAGAACAGCCGTCGGCAACCGACTTGCTTTTGGATGCGATCAAGGGCATTGTGTTCAGCTATGTCGGCGTTTTGGCTGTGGCAATGCTTCTTTTGTGGCTGACACCGCTGTGGGAAACGGTCGATAAGAAGTATGAAAATGCTTCTTTCGGAAAATATGCCGCCGCTTTCGGTATCGGTTTTGCCGTGCTTGTGGCACTTCCGCTTGCTTCTGTTATCCTTATGGTGACCGGTTTTGGCCTTCGTTTGGGATTTACGCTGCTGATGCTCTATTTAGCCGCCATGGCCGTTTCTCCGGTCTTCCTCAGCTATATTCTCGGAAAGCTTTTGTGGCGCAAAGCCTTTAAGAAAGCTGTTAACTATCCGGCAGAG